>JBILKT010000016.1:0-16225 GCA_044376545.1 Alphaproteobacteria bacterium | reverse complement strand
TATCGCCCCAAATGCTTATAGTGCCCCCAGTAAATGGAGATGCTAAAGACATGACAACACCACTAATGCACGGGAAACGCGGCTTAATTATGGGGGTCGCGAATGAGCGATCTATCGCGTGGGGCATTGCCAAAAAACTGCACGAACACGGTGCAGAGCTTGCCTTTACCTATCAGGGCGATTTGCTAAAATCCCGTGTTGAGCCCTTAGCAGCATCGCTAAATTCCACCATCGTGTTGCCGTGTGATGTCACCACCGATAGTGCGATTGATGAAACCTTCACCGCACTCAAAAAACACTGGGATTCTTTTGATTTTATTGTCCATGCTATTGCCTTTGCGGACAAAGACGAACTCAAAGGCAAATATTACGATACCACCCGTGCCAACTTCCTGATGAGCCTTGATATTTCTTGCTATTCTTTCACTGCCGTGGTGCAACGCGCTGTGAGTATGATGAACGATGGCGGCAGCTTTATCACCCTCAGCTACTATGGCGCGGAAAAAATGATGCCGCACTATAACGTCATGGGCGTTGCCAAAGCAGCACTAGAAGCCAGCGTGCGCTATCTTGCCGTTGATTTGGGTGATAAAAATATCCGCGTCAATGCTATTTCTGCGGGCCCCATCAAAACGCTTGCCGCCAGCGGCATCGGCGATTTCCGCTATATCTTGAAGTGGAATCAATACAACTCCCCCCTCAAACGCAATGTGACCACTGAAGACGTCGGCAACTCCGCCCTATTTTTGTTAAGCGATCTTGGCAGCGGTGTTACAGGCGAAGTGCTGCACGTTGATTGTGGCTATCACGTGGTCGGCATGAAAGCGGTGGATGCGCCTGATATTTCGATTGTTTAAAAAACACTCTCGTTTCCTACAGTCATCTTCTGGATCCTCAAGGGACGAGACACGAGGCATTAGGCACGAGGGATAAGGAAAAAGAAGGGACTATTTTGATACTCTTTCTTTTCCTCGTCCCTAGCGCCTCGTGCCTCGTGCCTCGCGCCTCATCCCTTGAAGAGTAGCTACGTAGTTACATTTTTCTGTGAAAGTTTTTTTACAAAATCACCAAAAAGAAACATGCGCACAGAGCACTTCGTTAATTTTTTCGGGCTGTACACACTACCCATAGGTTCTATCCCCACATCAAAAAACCCCAAGCTATTGATTTTTAATAACTTTAGGAAATACACAAAAAATCTTTTGCACACCAAAACGCATTAACTATTTGTTAATACATTCCCGCTATAACTGAACCTACGAAACAACAATTTCAACTACATAAGGATCACTTTTATGAACACAGTTAAAAAATTCCTCTCTAACGAATCTGGCGCAACATTTATCGAGTACGCGTTGCTTGCGGCGATTGTCGGTATCGGTCTCGTTGCAGCGTTGGGCGCGCTACAAACAAAAGTAAGCGGTACCTTCTCAAACGTTAGCAAAAGCCTCTAGTCTGCAATTTTCTGAATCGAAAGAAACAAAGGCTTATGGCAACACTGCTGTAAGCCTTTTTTCTTCTGCACCTCTACAAATATGCATCTTCCGTCGCGAGGTACGCCCGCACATAAATCCCCACGCCGTCTTCAAGGCTTGTAGAGGGCTTTGTGTACCCCGCAGCACGGAGTCGATCCATATCCGCCTTGGTATAGTATTGATATTTCGCCTTCAATCCCTCAGGCATATCAACATATTCAATTTTTGGTTTTTTGCCTAGGGCGGTAAACACAGCAAGTGCAAGGTCTTCAAACGTGCGTGCCTCGCCGCTGCCAAGGTTAAATAAGCCACTCACCTGCGGATTTTCATAAAGCCACAGCATCACATCAATGCAATCGCCCACCCATACAAAATCACGCAGTTGCCCACCATCTTTATAGTCGGGATGATAGGATTTGAATAATCGTGCAAACGCATCCGCCATAATACGCGGAAATATTGTCGACACCACGCTTTGTTGGCCCCCTTTATGATATTCATTCGGGCCATAGACGTTAAAAAACTTGAGGCCCGCCCATTGCGGCGGCTGGATATCCCCCCGCGTTATTTGGCGTGCCACATAGCGATCAAACGCGTGCTTGCTCCAACCGTAGGGGTTCAAAGGACGCAATTTTGCCAACGCTTCTGGCGAGAATTCATCGTCAAAGCCTTGTGCGCCATCCCCATAGGTAGCCGCAGAAGAGGCATACACAAACCGCACTTTATTTTGCGCGGCCCATTTCCACAGCCATTTTGACAAGGCAAAATTTTCGTGGGCAATCAGGTCTGCATCACGCTCAGTGGTAGACGAAATCGCCCCCAAATGAAAAATATAATGGATGTGCCCGATATGGCTGTTCAAATAGCTCTTAAGGTCTTCAGGGCGAATGAAATCGTGGAATTCGTGCTTGGCAATATTACGCCATTTATCATCACTGCCCAGCCTATCGCAGACCACTAAATCGTGTTTTTCTGCATGCAAATCAAGCTTGGCCACCAAGTTCGAGCCAATAAATCCCGCGCCGCCTGTGATAAGAATCATCGTTCTTTCCTTTGTTGGTTTTCTAGCGTATATTATACCGATCGCACCTCAAGATTTGCACAAACACCTTGCGAGCGGTAAAGCCCGCGCGGCGCTTGAGCGAAACGTTGCACATTCTTTATGTGCAACAGGTATAATTCTATCCCCTTTACTCTACAAGAAAGTTAACACCATGTCCTCACAAAAATTGTTTGATGACTTCGCAAAAATGGCGAGTGGTGCGTTCTCCACCGCCGATGCGTTTCGGGGCGAAGCAGAAACGTGGGTAAAAACCGTCGCACAAAAAATTTTCCACGACATGCATCTTGCCACCCAAGAAGATTTAGACGTTTTAAAACAACGCATTGCAAGTTTAGAGGCAGAAGTGGCATCACCCAAGAAACCAACAGAGTAAAGCCTTGGAGGTCCATTTGTCCTTTGGGTTTCAAAATCGCGTACATTCTATAAATGTAATGTTAATTCATGGACGCGACACTAGGCAAAAAATTCCTATCCGTTTACGATTTGTTTACGAACAGCATTCTATACTCCTTCTTAACAAACAACCAAAAATATAGCAGTCCTCATTTAGATTGATACAGCGTCAGATTTCCGCTTGCGTATGCTTCATACACTGCGCCTCTATCTTCGTCGGAATAATCTAAAACAGAACCGCCATAAAAGCATTTGCTTAATAAGGCATTGTTTTTGCTTGTTATAAAAAACGTTGCGTGAGTAGGGAGTAGGGACGACCCCCGCATTTTTGGGGAATTGTTCATAAAAACGCCTGTGGAAAATTTAACAACAAGTTTAAAAAATTTGGGAACGGGAAAGTTGGCCGCCTTAGGCGGCACAGCTTTGCTGATGATTGTCATTTTTGGCTTTATGATGGTCAAAATGGGCGACACCAAAATGCAAACGCTCTATGCAGGGCTTGATCCCGCTGATGTAAACCAGATCGTGGCGCAATTAGAAGTGATGAAAGTGCCGTATAAGGTAGCCGAAGACGGCAAGGTAATTTCAGTAGTACCAGAATCTGTGGGCAAAGTACGGTTGCGGATGGCAGAGGTTGGGTTGCCACATGGTGGCAACTTAGGTTATGAAATTTTTGATAAAAAAGAAGGCTTTGGCACCAGTAATTTTGTGCAGAATATCAACAAAGTGCGTTCTCTAGAGGGAGAATTAGGGCGCACGATTAGTTCTATTGATGTGGTGCGTAATGTGCGGGTGCACTTAGTATTGCCACAACGGGAATTGTTCAGCCGCGATAAACAACCGCCCAGTGCCTCTGTATTTTTGCAAATCATCGGCGGACAAAAGCTGTCTAAAAATCAAATTGCGGCAATTCAACAGCTTGTTTCCTCTGCCGTGCCAGAATTAAAACCCAACGCTGTTGCGATTATTGACGATAAGGGTAATCTTATTGCGCGGAACACTGAAAACGAAAGCCAAGACTCTGTTGCGCTCGAGAACAGTGAAGAACAGCGCGTTGCCTTTGAATCGCGTCTTAAATCGCAGGTAGAAACATTGTTAGAAAATGTGGTGGGCTTTGGCAAAGCGAGAGCGCAAATCTCCACCGAGATGGATTTTGGTAAGGTGACCAAAAGCTCTGAAACGTACGACCCTGAAAGCAAGGTAGAGCGCTCGACACAGACAGTGCAAGAGTCTGATTTAGAAGCGGAGAAAGCAAAAAATACCAGCGTGGAAAATAATATTCCCGAAGGACAAAGCAAAACAGATGCCGATGCCAATAAACGCCAGCAAAACCGCACTGAAGAAACAGTAAACTACGAAATTTCTAAAGTTGTCAAAAATGAGATTGTGCAAACAGGCACCATTAAACGCATTTCTGTCGCCATTTTGTTAGACGGTAACTACACGAAAGTCGAAAAAGACGGCAAAACGGAGATGGTGTATGCCCCACGCGATCAAAAAGAAATTGAACAAATCACCACATTGGTAAAATCTGCAATCGGTTTTGATGCCAAACGGGGGGATACCGTGGAAGTTGTGAACATGCGCTTTGCCTCGCTTACGGATGGCGTTGATGTGAAGATGAGTTTCTGGGAAAAAATAGACATCACCGAATATTCTAAAATTGTTGAAACGCTGATTATGGCGCTCATGGGATTGATGGTGTTGCTGCTCGTGATTCGTCCGATGATGAATAAATTGCTTACTGCCGCGTCTGTTGAAGCGGGGGTGGAAAACAGCAACGCACTCCTTGCGGCAAGTGGTCTGGTGCCTGCTTTAGAAGCACCCGATGGCTCAACATTGCCTGCAAACCCCAGTGAAATTGAAGAAATGTTGAGTTTAGAGCGTATTGATGGACAAATGAAAGCATCGACCGTGAAACGTATCGGGGAAATTATCGACACGCATCCTGAAGAAGCAATCCAAATTATCCGCAACTGGATGAATCAAGAGGCATAAAATGAGCAATGTCGTCACCAAAAAACGCGATGATTATAATTCCCTTACAGGCCCGCAGAAAGCCTCCATGCTGTTATTATCATTGTCAGAAGAGCAATCGGGGAAACTGTTTTCCATGATGGAAGACGAAGAAATTCGCGAGATCTCCCAAGCCATGGCAACGTTGGGGAGTGTGAATGCAGAAATTGTGGAAAAGTTATTTTTAGAATTTGCTGAGAAATTCTCTTCTACGGGTGGTTTAGTCGGAAGTTTCGAGAACACCGAACGCTTGCTCGCAAAAGTGCTGGATCAAGGCCGTGTCAGCCAGATTATGGATGAGATTCGGGGGCCTGCAGGGCGCACTATGTGGGATAAGCTAGGCAACGTGAATGAAAATGTGCTGGCGAACTTCCTCAAGAATGAATATCCCCAAACCGTCGCGGTGGTGCTTTCCAAAGTGAAGCCAGATCATGCGGCACGTGTGTTGGGGATGTTGCCAGAAGCCTATGCGATGGAAGTCATACAGCGGATGCTGAAAATGGAGTCTGTACAAAAAGATGTTATCAATGATATTGAAAGAACATTGCGCATAGAATTTATGAGCAACTTAGCGCGCACAAACCGCCGTGATCCCCATGAAATGATGGCAGAAATCTTTAATGGGTTCGATAGAAACACCGAAGCACGTTTCACCGCAGCGTTGGAAGAAAACGATCTAGAAGCAGCAGAAAAAATCAAGGCGTTGATGTTCACCTTTGAAGACCTCAACCGCTTGGATGCGGGGGGCATTCAGGCAATCTTGCGCATTGCCGATAAAGACAAGCTGACGCTTGCACTCAAAGGTGCGGGTGAGGGCTTACGCGAAATGTTCCTCGGGAATATGTCTGAACGGGCAGCAAAAATCCTCCGTGAGGATATGGAAGGCATGGGGCCTGTCAAAGTGAAGAGTGTGGAAGAAGCGCAAACATATTTAATTCGGATTGCGAAAGATTTAGCGGATAAAGGGGAAATAAGCCTGTCTGATGGGAAAAATGGAGACGAGCTTGTTTACTAAATTCGAATTCAGCACGTCTTTTGATGAGCCGATTGTTGCGAAAATGCAGGCAGCATTAGCGCAAGAAATGGTGTCTGCAGAATTGTCGTGGGGGGAAGAGGAGATGGAAGAAATCTTGCCCCCGCCCGCCCCTACATTCACGGAAGAAGAGCTGGAACTCTCTAAGAAATTAAGTTTTGAAGAAGGGCGCACCGTGGGGATTAGCGATGCCAAAGCGAGTCTTGAACAAAAACAGCTTGATGCCCTCCAGCGATTGCTAGAAAAAATAAATACCTTGCAACAGTTCGAGGCGGCGCAATGGCAAGGCTTTCAAGCCCAAACGGTGGCGGTGGGCATCGCGATTGCCAAAGCCTTGTTCCCCAATTGGGTGGCAGCGGCAAAAAATGGAGAATTAACCGCGATGCTGCAGGCAACCTTGCCAGCCTTGCAAAACGAAACGCGGTTGGTGGTGGGCGTTGTGCCACAAGATGTGGTGTGGCTTGAGGAGAAATTAGTAAAAATGCTACAACAACAAGGCTGTGAGGCGATGTTGCGTGTTGAGCCACGGGAAGACTTGCAATCAGGAGACTTGATAATAACGGGCGAGCACAGTAGTGCTGAGCGCATCCAAGCTGTGGTGTGGGAGACGATAGAAAAAATGGCAACGATAAAGCCTGCACAACATAAGGCGCCCGAATAATAATAACAAAGGAAAAGAGAATATGAGCGACCAAACAGAAAACCTAGATTTTGAAACACTGGACGAAAAAATCCAAGAACCGTTTCAGGTAGAAACAACGGAAGATGATCTAAAAATTGCCACTGCGCAAGATTTGGAGGCTGTGTACGAAATCCCTGTGAAGGTTTCTGCCGTGTTGGGGCAGGCAACCATGCAAGTGAATCAGTTGTTAAAACTCGGCCGTGGTGCCGTGGTGGAGCTAGATAGGAAGGTGGGAGAACCCATCGATATTTACGTCAACAACCGACTCGTTGCACGCGGCGAGGTGGTGATTGTGGATGAACGCCTTGGCGTGACCATGACCGAGATTATTAAAACAGGGAATTAAGGTGAGGCGCGAGGTATGAGGCACGAGGTAGTTTTTTCTTCCTAGTGCCTCGTGCCTCGCGCCTCAACCCTCTCCCCAAGGAGACAATATGCGACTACTCATTGCAGGCATTTTAAGCGGACATATTACCGAGGCAGCAAAAATCGCTGTGGCGCGGGGGGCAAAAGTATTGCACGTGCCCGATATTGAAGCAGCACTTCATGCGTTAAGAACAGGGCAGGGGGCGGATTTGGTGATGGTGGACGTACGTCTGCCGCTTGCAAAATTCATCAAGAGCTTGGCTGCAGAACGCATTCACATTCCCGTTGTTGCGTGTGGCATTGAAGGCACGGATGCAGAGGTTGCCGCAGAAGCGATTTTAGCAGGTGCCAAAGAATATGTGCCGTTGCCCCCTGATGCAGAGTTGATTGCGGCAGTATTAGAAGCAGTGGCACAAGAAAGCCATGCAGTGATTCATAAAGACCCCGTGATGGGCAAAGTGCTGAAGCTCGCAGAACAGGTTGCGCCCAGTGATGCGAGTATTTTGGTCACGGGCGAATCAGGCACGGGGAAAGAGGTACTCTCTCGGTTTATTCACAGTAAAAGCAAGCGCTGCAATGAAAAATTTGTGTCCGTGAATTGCGCCGCAATCCCTGAAAACTTACTGGAATCAGAACTATTTGGCCATGAAAAAGGCGCGTTCACAGGGGCTGTGGCACGCCGCGTTGGGAAATTTGAAGAAGCCAACGGCGGTACGTTGTTGCTCGATGAGATTACCGAAATGGACATCCGCCTGCAGGCAAAGCTGCTACGCGCGATTCAAGAACGCGAGATTGATCGCGTGGGCGGCAACAGCCCTGTGAAGGTAGACATTCGCCTCATTGCCACCAGCAACCGCGATATGGAACAAGCCGTTAAAGAAGGCAAATTCCGCGAAGATTTATACTATCGGCTGAACGTGTTTAACATCGAGTTGCCGTCTTTAAAGGATAGAAAAGGGGATATTCCGCCGTTGGCTGAGTATTTTATTCAAAAATATGCTAAGGCGAATGGCGTGCAGGCGTTGCCGTTGTCAAAAGCAGCATTGGACAGATTAATGGGGCATCATTGGCGCGGCAACGTGCGAGAGTTAGAAAACACGCTGCACCGCGCTGTTTTGCTTGCATCCGGCAATGATATTCAACCCGATGCGATTATGCTGACAGGCGAGCTAAAAGCCACGCCCACAGCGCCTGCTGCGTTACTTGAAAAAACCGTTGCTTCCACAGCCGTGACCCCTACGGGAAATTTAGAGGAAGACCTCGCAAACCTTGTGGGGCGCACGGTGGCGGATGTGGAGCGCGATCTTATTATCAACACCCTCGATCATTGTCTTGGCAACCGCACCCATGCGGCAAATATCCTCGGCATTTCCATCCGCACCCTGCGTAACAAATTGCACCAATACACCGAAGAGGGTGTTGCTGTGCCGCCCGCGCGGGAGGGGGTGGCTTAGGACTTTAAGAATATAGACATCGCATGATAAAACCAGACCCCGTCATAAAGACGGGGTGACGTTCTGGGCTAAAGTCCGTCACCCCGTGCTTGTCACGGGGTCTGGAGAATAAATGAAGAATTTCGCTTCTTTGCAAAAACCTAATTCTTTACTTGAAACCCCCGCCAACTGTTGCTAGACAGAGTGCCTTGACTTGTTGCCCAGATAGCTCAGTCGGTAGAGCAAGGGATTGAAAATCCCTGTGTCGCTGGTTCGAACCCGGCTCTGGGCACCATCCGCCTTTTGCTTCGCTATGGCGCGATTGGTTTTTCAATCGTGGCGAAGCGTTAGAGAAGCGGATGCCTGCATTGTATGTTATTGCCGCCGTGGCTCAGGGGTAGAGCACGTCATTGGTAATGACGGGGTCGGAGGTTCGAATCCTCTCGGCGGCACCATCGATAAAAAATGCAGGTGCCCTAAAAAAACTCTTTCTTGCGAGGATCATAAGGGTGGGAGTCGCCCCATTTTTTAACAAAGCTCACAAGATCCTTGTCTTGTGCATCAGGCAAGACAACTTTGAGTTTGATGTAATGATCTCCCGTTGTGCTCTCTTTGGGGATGCCCTTGCCGCGCAGGCGCATCACGAGTCCCGTATTTGATCCTGCAGGGACTTTTACAGAAACACTGCCCTGCAACGTTGGTACTGTTACCACATCACCAAGGACGGCTTCTTGCAAAGTAATCGGCACATCGCAATAAATATCGTTTCCCTTGCGTACAAAATACGGGTGTGTGTCTTCTACCTTTAGTTTTATAAGGGCATCGCCAGCGATACCGCCTATAAAGGTACTGGGCTCGCCTCGTTCTTTCAACCGTAATGTTTGGCCATCTTCACTGCCAGCGGGGATGGTAATATCTAATGCGCGTCCTGCAAGGGTTAATCGTTTTTTTGTCCCTAACGCTGCCTCTACAAACGTTATGGATAGCGTGTAACTACTATCTGCCCCTTTGGGGGTTGCGTTTTTTTTCTGCTGTGTAGAAGATTTACGGTTACCAAAAAATTCATCAAATAAATCGTTGGGATCAAAGCCCAAATCATCCATATTAAAGGATGTTCGGCGTTTTCCACCTCTGTTCGGTGTTGTTCCGCGAAAACCCCCGCCACCGAATCCGGTGGGATTGCCGAAGGCGTCAATCTCGCCCCTGTCAAAACGGGCTTTTTTATCCGCATCAGAGAGCAATGCATATGCTGCAGAAACTTCTTTAAAGGTCGTAGCCGCCTTGGGATCATGCGGATTGAGATCGGGATGATGCTTTTTTGCAAGATCACGATACGCTTTTTTAATTTCTTCTGCTGAAGCAGATTTATTAACGCCTAAAACACCATAAGGATCTTTCATGTCAAACCATGCCTACTGTACAATTTTCCACGATCCATCTGGTTGTTTGCACGCTGTTCCATATGCGCGTTGCGCTTGCCCATTAATCGTCACCGTTTGTTGAAATTCACGGCAAAAACTATTGTCTGTTGTTTCGAAGCTACGCATGGGCATAACGTTGCCAGCAGCGCCTGTTTGAGGATTACGCCACTGCGCTGCGTTTCCTGTATTGAAAGCGTAATTTGCACTTTCTTGCGCATAGTTTGCATCAGCTCTATCTAAAGATTGCCCCACTTGACTGCCCATAAAGGCACCCAGTAGCGTTCCAACGGCTGTTGTTGCTAATTTTCCTTTGCCCTTGCCAAACTGTGCTCCAGCCAACGCCCCCCCCACAGCGCCTAGAATACCGCCGCCGGTCTGTTTATCAATTGTGGGATAACTAGGATTACCATACCCCCCACCACCTTGTTGGGCACACCCCACTGTCACGCTCAAGACAAGCGCAATAACAGCAAATCGATTGTTCGTGAAGTAGAACATAGCAGCACTCTATCTATTTAATACCAATCCGTTTAGTCATCTGAAGGATTTCTGGACCCCAGCCTTCGCTGGGGATTCGCTCAGTGTGATTGCTTACTCAAGGAGAATCTCCAGCCCCCGCGAGGGTAAACTCCAGCGGGGGTCCATTTTTCCTTTGGGTTTCAAAGATGATTGGTATAAGTCCCATTAATTTATGGAGGGAATTATTATACGCCCATGCAGATCTTACGCAATTCTGACTGATTTTTTTAGGAAAGCAAGACAAAATCGTCATTATTTTATTCAGGCAATCCCTAAGAGCTTGTCCCGAAACTAACGTGCAAGGAGAAAGTTGAGATTTTTGCGGGAAAAATCACTCCAAAATAGCGGGGTATACGGGAGTATTTTCCCTATTTTGGAGGTATTTTGCAGCCAAAAAGATCAATTTTAAACTTGTGCGGTAGTTTCGGGACAAGCTCTAACAAAGTCAAATAAAAAATTGTAACTCCCTAGCTACTCTTCAAGGCACTAGGGGCTAGGCACGAGCAGGGCGATTGCATTAGAAAAAATAACTAATTGAAAAATAATGGTTTTTCAGAATTTTAACATTAAAGCCTATCGCGTAACATATTGTTTTTAAAGGAATAAAATTCCTAATGCGATTGCCCTGTAGGCACGAGGCACGAGGCACGAGGAAAAGAAAGAGTATCAAAATATACCGCTCGCACCTGAAGATTTGCAAAAAAATCTTGCGAGCGGTAAAGCCCGCGCGGCGCCCCAGCGAAACGTTGCACATTCTTCCTGTGCAACAGGTATAGTCCCTTCTTTTTCCTCGTGCCTCGTGCCTCGTGCCTTGAAGAGTACCTAGGGAGTTACATAAAAAATTAATATTCTCAAACGCCACTCAACGCCAACCACCGCTCTTCTGCCTGCTCTAATTCTTGCTCTGCTTCGTTAAGGCGCAAGGCGGCTTTGTCAAAGCCTTCAGGGTCACGACCATACAACGTGGCATCGCTGAGTTTCTCTTTCAGTACTGCAATTTCTGCCTCTAAAGTACTGATTTTTGATGGCAATGTTTCTAGTTCATGCTTGAGTTTGAAGGTCATTTTGGGGGCAGGGCGGGGTGTGGCGGGAGTAGGGGATTGCGGCACAACAACGGCTTCTTCTTTAATCCCTGAAAGCTTTACACCCTTTGCTGTGCCACCATTTTGCTCCGCTGTTTTGGCAGCCAAATAATCGCTATAGCCGCCAATGTGGCTTTCCACCACGGCATCGCCTTCAAATGCGAGAACACTCGAGACGGTTCTATCTAGAAAATCCCTATCATGACTCACCAGCAGCAACGTGCCTGTATAATCCAGCAAAATTTCCTGCAACATGTCGAGGGTGTCCATGTCAAGATCGTTGGTGGGCTCATCGAGAATGAGCACATTGCCCGGTTGGGCGAGGGCTTTGGCGAGCATTAGGCGGTTTTGCTGCCCGCCAGAGAGTGTGCCCACATAATCCCGTGCAATCTTCGGGTCAAACAGGAAATTCTTCAAATACCCGCAAACATGTTGGGTGCGGGGATTTTCAGGGTTGCCAAGAAACACATAATCGCCGCCATCAGGGCAGAGTGTCTGCCACAACGTTTTCTTGGGGTCAAGATTGACGCGGTTCTGGTCAAAATAGGTAAAATCAATGCTTTTGCCGCGTTTGATAAAGCCCGTGTCAGGCTCGAGGTGATTCACCAGCATCTTGAGGAACGTTGATTTTCCCGAGCCATTTTTGCCCAAAATCCCGATTTTGTCGCCGCGCATTACGCGAAAATGAAAGTCATGGAGAATGGGGGTGACTTTTCCATCACGGGTGAAAGTTTTGCCCACGCCCTTAAATTCGGCAATCATTTTCGAGGCTTGGGACGGCAACAGCGGATCAAGTGAAATGGTCTGTTTGGTTTGTTTGTAGTTGGCTTTATCGTTGCGCAGTTTCTCGCGCAGGCGATGCAACTCACTCATGCGGCGTTGATTACGTTTGCGTCTGCCTGTCACGCCGCCTTGCGTCCAATCAACTTCGGCTTCCACTTTTTTTTGCAGATTTTGCAATTCGCGCACTTCTTGCTCGATGATTTGCTCTGCCCACGCATCAAACTCTTTATAGCCCTTGGGGCAGGTGCGAATCACGCCCCTGTCAATCCAGAATACCTTGCGGGAAATGGCATTGAGGAACGCTCTGTCATGGCTCACGCACAGCACCGCGCCGCGATAGCTTGCCAAATAATCCTCCAGCCATTGAATCGCACTCAAATCAAGGTGGTTAGTCGGTTCATCCAGCAACAGTAAATCAGGCTCTGCCATGAGTCCGCGTGCCAATCCTGCACGGCGCAACTGCCCGCCCGATAGCGTGCCCAACGTGGCGGATGCTGTCAGTTCCAGCGGATCCATCATCATATCCGCCAAATAGCCTTTTTCCTCAAGGTTGTCTGATGTATGCAGCCCGCTGAGGATAAATTCACGCACCGTTTGTTCGGGATTGTGATTGATGGTTTGCGCAAGATACCCCACTTGCAGCGCAGGCAGCGCAAAGCGTTTGCCCGAATCGGTCTCAAGTTCGCCTGTAATGAGGCGCATCAGGGTGGTTTTGCCCGCACCATTTTTGCCCACAAGGCAGATTTTCTCACCCTCGGCAATATGGAGGTTAATGTCTTCAAACAACGGCTTGCCGCCGAATTTCACGGAGACATCTTCCAAACTAATAAGAACGCGTGCAGCCATAAGAAGGAGGGGTAAGGTTTAGGGGGTAATATACGTTTTAATCCTTACCCCCTACCGCACAGCGTGTTTTTTAGCTAGGAAAATCTATGCCGTTTTTTCTGAGAATCTTATATGGTAGCATGAATTCCTTTTTGAATATTGATGCGGTTGCGTGCTAAAGAAAACCTTATGAAAACAAAAACACTCCTCATTACCCTCGTCCTCACAACAACACTAGGATGCACCGCGCTTATGGTTGGAAAAGTTGAAGAACCCGCCTTCACCGCCACACAGGTTGCCGAGAACATTGAAATCCGCACCTATTCACCGCTGATTGTGGCAGAAACACTCACCACAGGGGAGCGAAAAGAGGCTATTTCCAAAGGGTTCCGCGTCATTGCCGATTATATCTTTGGCAATAATACCACCAAACAAGAAATTAAAATGACTGCGCCTGTGTTGCAACAAGCTGCATCTGAAACTATTGTCCCCTCTGAAAAAATTCCAATGACTGCCCCTGTGCTGCAGCAGCAAACGACACCAAATACGTGGGCAGTACGGTTTGTGATGCCCTCTCACTACACGCTTGCCACCTTGCCAACCCCGAATAACAAAGCGGTAGAGATCAAAGAAATACCTGCGCAGAAATTTGCGGTGATACAGTTCAGCGGCAGAATGACGGCAGAAAATTTAGGCGAACACCAAGCGTTGCTGGAAGCCGCTATCACCAAGAATGGCTTGAAGAAACAAGGAGAGCCGCAATTTGCGTTTTATAACCCCCCATGGACGTTACCGTTTTTTCGTCGTAATGAGGTGATGTGGCGGGTGGAGTAGGGGGATTATAAAAACCGCTTGGGAATCTGATAAACTTCTGGACTCCTGCGTTCGCAGGAGATTCAGCCTGTTTTTTGCATACTCATAGCGAATCTCCTGCGAAGGCAGGAGTCCAGCCTTTTAAAAAAGTTGAGGCTTGGTATTAATACCCCCCACCAAAAATAAACGCTTCCTTCTCTCGCACATCGTGTTCCAAATTTTCAATCACAGCACTGTATAAATCCCGCACAGAAACCATGCCGATGGGGGTATCGTTCTCTATGATAGGTAAGTGACGGCAGTGAAAATCGCGCATCAGTTGTAGCGCATCATGTATGGATGTTTTGGCGGTCACGGTGATAAGTTCTTTGGTCATCACGTCTTCAAGCGGGGTGGTGGCAGGGTTAAGACCCTTGGCGACGACCCGCGTCATTAAGTCACGTTCTGTAAACAGACCCAGCAGGGTATGTTCTTTGTGTGCCACAATCATCACAGAACCGATGGATTTCTCGGTCATCAGCCGTGCAGCTTCTGCAACAGAGGTGGAGGGGGGGACGGCAAAAAAATGCTCTGTGTTTACAGTGGAGGCGGCAATCGATAATGGCATAACAGCGTGCTCCTTGAGAATTATATATAAATTTATAATTATTTAATAACCCTATCACAATATTACGTGTCTTGTCACTAGAAAAAACCGCAACGCCTTGTAAAAAAACGCTTTTGAATGGTGCAGTGCGGTAAGATGTTTAGCGCGTTTAATCAAAACTCTTTTTTTTATTGGGGGATAGCGGATGGTGCTGTGCAACAGTTTCAAACAAGCGTTCGTGTTGAACGTGGGTATAAATTTGCGTGGTGGCAATGTCACTATGCCCTAAAAGTTGCTGAATGCTGCGCAAATCCGCGCCATGATTGAGTAGGTGTGTAGCAAAGGCATGGCGCAGCACGTGGGGAGAGACACGGGCAGGGTCTAGTCCTGCTTTTAGAGTAAGCTCTTTGAGTAACAAGGCGAATTGTTGGCGCGTGGTGTATCCTTCGGCGCTTCTTGAGGGGAACAGCCACGGGGAATGCTTTTGCTCTTTACTGCCAAAAAACAAGGGACGCAGGGAGATATACGCGGCCAATGCTGTTTTTGCAGGTGGCGTGAGCATCACAAGGCGTTCCTTTTGTCGTTTGCCCGTAACGGAGATAAAATCAGGGGCGCGGAGCACGGCTGCCAGCGGCAGGGATACAAGTTCGCTCACCCGCAAGCCGCTTGCATAGAGCACTTCCAGCATGGCCGTTAGGCGAATGCCCTGTGGGGTGGTGTCTTCTGCAGCAACGTCTAATAACCGCGCTACGTCGGCTTCACTGAGAATTTTCGGCAGGGTGCGTGCTTTTTTGGGAAATTCCAACAGAGCAGCAGGATTATGCGGCAGCGTGCCCTCTTGCGTCAAAAAACGATGAAATTGGCGAATGCTGGTGATTTTCCGCGCAATGGTGCTGGGGTTATGGTGTTGCGCGTGGAGTGTTGCAATATAGTCGGTAATGTCCGCTTCGGTGACGTGTTTCAGGGGCAGCGATTTTGCCGCGAGTGCTGCTAAATAATCCGATAAATCGCGTTGATAGGCGGTGATGGTGTGCGTTGCCGCGCCTCGTTCGGCGGTCATCATCTCAAGAAACGCATCAAGGGTAGGGGGAAGATGCACAAAGTTATCCTAAAATGGGAGTGGTTCTGCTATAGTCGTTTCAATTTAAAATTACCCATAGCCGAAAACAACCGCAGCGGCGCGAAGTGTACCTCTTCGTACATAAGAGACGCTAAGGGAAGTTTGCAGGCAGGGGTAATTTTAAAGTGGAATGACTATAAATATTCATTACCCAACCTTACATAATTATCGGCAGAAATCAGAATAAATGCTTGTTCTTCAGGCGTTAAGCGGCGTAAAAATTTGGCGGGAGATCCGCCCCACAGCTCGCCTGATTTAACCCGTTTGTTGGGGGTAACAAGACTGCCTGCTGCCACCATTGCGCCCGTTTCCACCACCGCGCCATCAAGAATACACGCTTGCATGCCCACAAAACAAGCATCTTCCAGCACACAGCCATGTAAGGTAGCAGAATGCCCAATGGTCACATTGTCGCCAATGCGTGTTGGATGTATCACGCGTGTGACATGAATGCAACTATTATCCTGAATATTGGTGCGCGCACCAATGCGAATATAATTCACATCGCCGCGCATGCTTACGTTGAACCAGATGTTGCTATTGTCACCAATATGAATGTCGCCCACGACAGCGGCATTCGGGGCAATATAGACATTGTTGCCGAGGGTCGGGAGA
>JBILKT010000119.1:0-5578 GCA_044376545.1 Alphaproteobacteria bacterium | reverse complement strand
AGCAAGGTGGCGGCGCGACGGGCTTCAATGCACACATCCGCTTGGCTATAAAAACGGTTTTCTGGTGTAAGCCCCTGTTGTCCCCCTTGTTGCCCCCCTGGTTGCCCCCCTTGTTGCCCATAGACTAATGGCAACCATGTGGTTGTTCCATCGTTATGAAATTGCGCTGCGTATAAAATGCCGTCGTCTAAGAGTGTGGTATTTGCTTTCGGGTTTTTCGCATCAAAGCGTCCGTTGCTCACATATTTGTAAATAAACTCAAAGGCTTGATCGTCTCCACTATACACAACCACACGCCCATCCCCATTCACCACACAGGTTGCGCTTTCATGCTTGAGCCGCCCTAAAGAGGTGCGTTTGATGGGGGTGCTGTCGGGGTTGTAGGGATCAATCTCCACCATCCACCCATAGCGATTCGGCCCATTTGGTTCTTTTGTAACATCAAACCGCGCATCGGTTGTGGCCCACCAGCTATAGCGTTCTTCATCCCTTGTTACGCCATAGCGTGTATAGTTTTCTTGTTCGCTAGAATTTTCCCCACTGAAATAAAAGCTGAAATTTTCTTCACAGGTAAGCACCGTGCCCCATGGTGTGACACCGCCTGCGCAATTCCCGAGCATTCCAATAATTTTTTGCCCCGACGGATCGCTGGGGGTTTGTAGGCGTTTATGCCCTGCTGCGGCACCACGCACGCCATAAACGGTGTTAAGGGCATCAAACCGCCGATTATAGCGGCTGGTGGGCACGGTTTGCCACCGATTGTTATACAGGACTATTTCCACCACAGAATGCCCCATCGCTGCCATTTCGATGCGGGTGAGATCGGCGTCCATTATGTATTTGCGATTGCTTTGTGTCACGCCTTTAAACATCAGGTGTGGGCAGGTATACTCATGATTCACGCACAACAGCCCCCGTGTTGATCCTTCAAGCGGCATATAGGCAATGTAATCGTTATTATAGCCAAACTGGCGTTGCTGGCTGTGTGCTGTTTGCGTTTCAAGGGAAAATTTTGGTGCGTCCGCAAATAAGCCGTCCCCCCAACGAATCACCACCTGTTCTTGATAGCCCTTGGCAACAGTGCTGTGTGCATCGAGTTTATGGGGCACTTCTTCGAAGGTTAACGGCGGGGTTGTTGGGGTGTTAGATACAGCATTTGCAAGACGAGGGAGTGTTGGCAACGCTGTTGCAAAAAAAGCAAGGGCAGACCCTTGCAAGAATTGGCGGCGGTTGACGCGTTGTTCAATAATATCATGAAAACTTGGCGCAGTGGAGGGATTGGTGCGCTGATCGTCATTTCTATTGAACATAGCGGGTACTTTTTGTTTGCGGTTCGAGAGGAATCATCCTATTTTTCGAAAGAGTATAGACTTGAACACGCCATGGTCAACGACTTCACGAAAAATTAACATCTTCGCAGGGTACACAGATAATGACTCAAACAAACGCGCAATACCTCGAAGAAAAAACCAGAGAGGCTTTAACCCTTGCCAGGCAAAACTGGGTGCAGGCCTCTCGCTTGATCTGCCAATGGGTAGAAGAAGACCACAAACTCCTGCTCGCGTTAACCGCCAAATATCTACAAGGTGCTGCAGCACAAAGCGTGCAAACTGTGGCAAAACAGAGCGTGGCTGCAGAAGAAACGCTCACCACAAAGCCCGTCAAAAAAGCCCCCATCACCCACGTGCTCCCCAAAACGCCAATTGCAGGCAATAATCCGACGCTTACCCCCTCAATTTGGGATACCATCATCACGCAAATGCAAGAAATGCCTGACCTTGACGCAGAACAGCATGAAAAAGCGTTGCGTACAATCGCAAAGGCCTTTGTTGCCAAGCGTTTCGATGCCTTGGACGAGAAAAAAGGGCGTTTTGGAAAAGCGTAGGTTTTAGGGCTTGAGGGTTCTCGTTTAGAGCTATATATTATTGTCCCTCTACCCTTTTTTAAATCTTACGTCTACCAACAGGTTTCTCCGTGCAACACGCTCTTTCACTCGCCTTTAACCTTACGTTCCCTGACCTTTACACTCGTGACGGGATTGTTAAAATTGATCAGGCGTTCTGTACGTTCTTGCAAAATGCGAACGTTGACTTGTTTAACCGCTTGATGGCAGCGCGTGCCGAGCCTGAAGAGATTGATAAAAAAGCTGAATCAATCTTGCTGGTGGATGTTGCCCCGTATATTGATGATTTTGTGGGCGAATTATTTAATATTCGTTTGGAAATCCAAGCCTTGGCGGCAACACATCAGCGGCTTGCGCCGCTGTTTGCAGTGCGCCGCTTATTTGTGCAAAGAACCGCTGCGAAAAAATATACGGCAGAACAAGCAGCAACGTTTGACAGCAAAGCATTGGCAGAAAAATTGGGTTTGACGCTGCCGCTTAACGAACTGGCTTATGCAACCAAAGTGCAAGCATGGCAGGGGGATGAAGCAACAAATGCAGAGAATTTAGAGATTGCCGCGCAATATGCAGCGTGGGCGATTCATACCGAACACGGGCGGGAATCCGCTAAAGTCGGCGTGTTGTTCCGCATGCCAAAAAAGTTAGATTTCCAAAATCTTGTTCCTGTGGAGACGTTCACGCGTCATGGCGTGACCATGATGCGATTGCCTGAGCATGAATGGCGCGCTCGCCATGGCTTTAGCTTGACGGACGAGGGAGCGAGCCTTGAGGGGGCGTTGGGCGAGGCAAACTATTGCATTTGGTGTCATAACCAAGAAAAAGATTCCTGCTCAAAAGGGCTTAAAGATAAGAAAACGGGCGAATTTCAGAAAAGCACGTTTGGCGTGACGTTAGCGGGGTGTCCGCTAGAAGAAAAAATCTCGGAGATGAACTTCACCAAAGCGGAAGGGCATAGCTTGGGGGCGCTTGCGATTGTGTGCGTGGATAACCCGATGACAGCAGGCACGGGGCATCGCATTTGTAATGATTGCATGAAGGCGTGCATTTATCAAAAACAAGACGCGGTGAACATTCCGCAGGTGGAAACGCGCACGTTGAAAGACGTGCTTAATCTGCCGTGGGGCTTTGAGATTTACAGTTTGCTCACCCGCTGGAATCCGCTCAACATCAGCCGTCCTGTGCCAAAGCCTGAGACGGGCTATAAAGTTCTGGTGGTGGGCTTAGGACCGTCTGGCTATACATTATCGCACCATTTATTGAACGATGGGCACACGGTGGCAGCGGTGGACGGGCTTAAAATTGAGCCGTTAGCCCCTGAGATTTCAGGCGTGGATGCGCTCGGCAATCGCAAGCCCTTTCAGCCAATTTACAGTATCGAAATGCTGTTTGATGACCTTGATAACCGCATTGTGGGTGGGTTTGGCGGCGTTGCCGAATATGGTATCACTGTCCGCTGGAACAAAAATTACCTGAAGATTATTCGCCTGTTGCTGGAGCGTCGCGCTGCATTCGCCATGGCAGGGGGCGTGCGTTTTGGGAGCACCATTACGATTGATAGTGCGTTAAAAATGGGCTTTGACCACATTGCGCTGTGCGCAGGGGCGGGCAAACCCACTTTCATTCAAATGCCGAATGCGCTGGCAAAAGGCGTGCGACAAGCCTCCGATTTCTTGATGGCGTTGCAGCTTAGTGGCGCGGCAAAGCAGGATTCTATCGCCAATTTGCAAGTGCGCTTGCCTGTTGTGGTGATTGGCGGCGGGCTGACAGCCATTGATACGGCAACAGAATCACTCGCCTATTATCCGCAACAGGTGGAAAAATTTTTACACCGCTATGAAACGCTGGTGGCAGAAAAGGGTGTGGAAGCCGTACGTTCGGGCTGGAACGCGGAAGAAACCGCCATAGCCGATGAATTCATTGCACATGCAAAACAAATTCGCCTTGAGCGGCAAAAATCCTCCCCAAACGTTGCGAAACTGTTACAAAGTTGGGGCGGGGCAACCCTTGCCTATCGCCGTAAACTCGTTGAGGCACCGTGCTATACGCTGAACCATGAAGAGGTGCACCTTGCGTTAGAAGAGGGTATTAATTTTGCAGAATGTTTAAGTCCCCACGCGATTGAGGTCGATGAATTCCAGTCCGCCACGGCGATTCAGTTGAAAAAGACGGATACGGGCGAAATTGTAACGCTGCCTGCCAAAACCATCCTGATTGCCGCAGGAACACAACCGAATACGGTTCTTGCACGCGAAGAAATGACGCGCGCCATTGAGTTGGATGGCAAATATTTCCAAGCGGTTGATGAGAATGGCGCAGTGGTACGGCCGCAAAAACTCTCGAAACCTGATGTGGTGAATGTGTTGATGCATCGCCTTAAAGATGCCCGTTTCTTGAGCTTCTTTGGGGATTTACACCCGTCGTTCGCAGGAAATGTGGTCAAAGCCATGGGCAGTGCGAAACAGGGTTATCCTGTGGTGAGCAGCATTCTCACCAAACGTCCGCCAACAATCATTTCGGGTGCAGAATTATTACACTTGTTCAATGAAGAGTTGCGATCGGTTGTCCATGCCGTGCATCGCTTAACGCCAAACATCATCGAAATTGTGGTGCATGCGCCGAAAGCCGCACGAGAGTTCGCACCGGGGCAATTTTATCGTCTGCAAAACTTTGAAACGTTTGCGCCGCTGGTGGATAACACCCGCCTTGCTATGGAGGGCTTGGCACTCACGGGCGCGTCTGTTGATAAAGAAAAAGGCTTGCTCTCTACCATTGTACTCGAGATGGGCGGATCATCTGATTTATGCGCGTCCCTCAAAGTGGGCGAACCTGTTGTCCTCATGGGGCCGACAGGCACGCCGACGCACATTCCGCACAACAGTACAGTGTTGCTCGCAGGCGGCGGGTTAGGCAACGCCGTGCTGTTCTCTATCGGGCAGGCGGCACGCGCTGCAAATTCCCGTGTGGTCTACTTTGCAGGCTATAAAAAGCTGCAAGACCGTTACAAGGTGGAGCAAATTGAGGCCGCCGCTGATGTGATTGTCTGGTGCTGTGATGAATCGCCTGCTTTCACGCCCACGCGGCCGCAAGATAAAACTTTTGTGGGTAATATTGTGCTCGCCATGAAAGCCTATGCCGAGGGGGCGTTAGGTGAGGCGCCGATTAAAATTGAAGACGTGGAACACCTTATTGCCATTGGTTCAGACCGCATGATGGCAGCCGTGGGCTATGCCCGCCATGGCGTGTTAAAGCCCTATTTTAACCCGAAACACGTGGCGATTGGCAGCATTAACTCGCCCATGCAGTGCATGATGAAGGAAATTTGTGCACAATGCTTGCAGCCGCATAAAGACCCGATAACAGGCGAAGAAACGGTGGTGTTCTCGTGCTTTAACCAAGACCAAGAGCTGGATAAGGTTGATTTCCAAGGCTTACGGACGCGGCTTGAGCAAAACAGCATCCAAGAAAAACTCACCGCGCAATGGCTGAAAAAGTGCCGTGCGCGTATGGAGCGAGCAGCGATCATTTGAGGATGGCAGGGCTAATACAAAACCGCTTGTAACTCCCTAGCTACTCTTCAGAGCTTGTCCCGAAACTAACGCATAAGTTTAAAATGATCTTTTTGGCTGCAAAAATCCCCCAAAATAGGGAAAATACCCCAGTATATCCCGCTATTTT
>JBILKT010000015.1:0-16337 GCA_044376545.1 Alphaproteobacteria bacterium | reverse complement strand
AATTTAAAAACTAAAAGAACTGGATGATTAATATTACTTTAAAAACACTCCACGACACCCAAGCCCTCGCCCAACAGCTTGCCGCACAATGTCACACAACCGATTGCCTTGCGCTTTATGGCAATGTAGGGGCAGGCAAAACCACCTTTGCTCGATATTTTTTAGAAGCCCTCGGCTGGACGAGCGACGTCCCCAGTCCCACGTTTACCATCGCCCAATTTTATGAACTGCCCCATCATAATACAGTCGGGCACACCGTCTGGCATCTTGATGCCTATCGCCTGAAATCCGCCGCAGAAGCTGTCGAGACAGGGCTGGAAGATTGTTTTCAAAACAGTATTTGCCTTGTAGAGTGGCCACAAAATATTGCAGGACTTCTGCCGAAAAACCGCCTTGCGCTGCATTTTTCGCTTGAGGGCAACACCCGTTCTGTGGAGTATACAGGCCATGGACACTGGCAACACAATGACATCTTCCCGCACGCTTCTTAAACAGCAATTCCTTGAAAAAAGCCCTTTTAGAGGCGCGCGTGAACACTCACTCAAAAGCGATGCCTCGTTTCGCCACTATAGCCGCCTCACACTCGGCAACCGCACTGCCCTCCTCATGGACGCGCCACCTGACAAAGAATCGACCACCGCGTTTCACCAGATTGCGGATATTCTGCACGCTTACCAACTCACCCCGCCCCAAATTCTCGCCGCCGACCATCAACACGGCTTTTTGCTGTTGGAAGATTTTGGGGACGATACCTACACACAGCTGCTCCAACAAGACCCCGCTCAAGAAACCGCGCTCTATAGCCTTGCGATTGACGTGCTGCAATATCTCCACCAACACCCCTGCCCGCAAAACGTCCCGCCCTATGATGCAGCGCTCCTCTGGCGAGAAGTGGAACTGTTCATCGATTGGGCATTGCCCGCAACGGCAGATAAAACCACAGATAAAGAGACCTTGCGTGCCTCGTGGCAAGCGCTCTGGCAACCGCTGCTTGCGCCCTATACAAACCCGCAAACGCTGGTGTTGCGCGATTATCACGTCGATAATCTCATGCTCCTGCCCCATAAAATAGGGCTGCAGCAATGCGGCTTGCTTGATTTTCAAGATGCGGTGGCAGGGCACCCCGCCTATGATGTTGTCTCCTTGTTGCAAGATGCACGGCGGGATATTTCGCCGCAACTCACAGAAACTATGCTGGCGCGTTATGGCAATACCAGCGCTGATTTTCTTAACGCCTATTATATCCTCGGTACGCAACGCGCCTTTAAAATTGTGGGGATTTTCAATCGCCTGCACCAACGCGATGGCAAGGGGCATTATCTGCATCACCTGCCGCGTGTGTGGCACTGGATACGCCTTAATTGCGAACAACCCATCCTTGCGCCAGTGAAAGCGTGGTTGGAGGAAAATATCCTATGAAATCTCTATTTTCTTTAGATCTTATCCCAAAAAACCAAAGAACTGGACTCCTGCTTTCGCAGGAGATTCGCTCAGAGTATGCAAAAAAGGGGCGAATCCCCAGCGAAGGCTGGGGTCCAGAAATCCTTCGAATGACAAGGGAGGCATAATGTCACCCTTCAACCAAGCCATGATTCTCGCGGCAGGACTCGGCACCCGTATGCGCCCGCTCACCAACGATAAACCCAAAGCGTTGGTGAAAGTCTGTGGCAAGCCGTTGATGCAATATGGCATGGACGCACTGAGGCGTTTTGGGGTCACGGACTATATCGTCAATGCACACTACAAAAAAGAGGTCTTGCTCGACTATCTCAGCACCCTTAACGGAGTGAACGTTCACGCAAGTATTGAAGAAACGATTTTAGAAACGGGAGGCGGTATTCTCAAGGCTCTGCCCCTTGTCGGGGATACTCCTTTTATTGCCGTCAATTGCGATAGCTTATGGCTCGATGAGGCGACACCTTTATTAGAGACATTAACAGCAGCATGGAATCCCACCACCATGGATGCGCTGCTCGCGCTCTATCCCCTTGCGAAAATGCCTGATTTTGCAGAAGAAGGTGACTTTTCCCTCAATGTAACAGGGCAGTTGCACCGCCGTGGCGACTATGTTTACATGGGCGTGCAAATCCTCCATCCGTGTTTATTTACAAACGCGCCAGCAGGGGCATTTTCCCTTAATGTTCTTTATAATCAAGCAATTACCGCAGGAAGATTGTATGGTATTGTGCATGACGGCACGTGGTTTCATATCAGTACGCCGCACGATGTTACTGCCACCGAACATATTTTGTGTAAAAATATATGACCGTTTCCGCCACCCCCTTTGGTACTCCCTATTTAGAAGTGCTCGCTGAAACCCTGTTGCAACGGCATACAGCAACGCCGCATGCCCTCGCAGAAGTCGTCGTGTTTTTGCCCACCCGCCGCGCTGTCAAAACCTTGGAAGACCTGCTGTTCGCCAAACAAGAGCAAGCTGGCGCAACCGCGATTTTGTTGCCACATATCACGAGTATTACAGAACTAAGCCCGTCGCTGCCCTATCCGTTGCCGCCAACCCCGCCTGCTGCCTCGCCCTTACAACGGCAACTTGCCCTCGCTAAACAATTAATCAGTGCTCAATATTCGCTTCCCCAAGCCCTCGGCATTGCCGAAACATTAATAAGTATTTTAGATTCATTTCACGCAGAAGACAAAACCGCAGATAGCCTCGCATCGCTTGATACGGGCGGTTTTTCTGCCCATTGGGCGAAAACGACCGAACTTCTCTCAACTGCCCTAAAAACGGATGAAAACAGTGCTCTAACCCTTGCAAAACAAGGGTTACGGGCGTTGTGCGCGTATTGGCAAGAATATCCCGCCAAAAACCCTGTGTATGCCGCAGGAATCCTTAATATCAGCCCCTACATGCTGGAATTTTTGCACAGCGTCCACCAACTCCCCCAAGGCACCGTGGTGCTGCCGAATGTGGACTTGCAGCTCTCAACCCCCCAGAAAATAACGCTGCCACTGTGGCACCCGCAATATAAAATTGCTAAAACCCTTGCATACCTTGGCGTTGAGCATGAAAATCTTGCATTATTGACCCCAAAAGCGGAAATTGCGTCTTTTTCACGACAAAATATTGCACGATTGCTCCTGTTGCCCGCAAACGCGCTCAATCATTGGCACACAGCCGAAAATGATGCTATTGCACAAGGGCTGAAAGGCTTGCATTTGCTCGATTGTGCCACGCCTGATGAAGAGGCATTATGCATTGCGCTTAAAATGCGCGAAACCCTAATCGCTCCAAAGCAGCGCGTTGCCTTGGTTACAGCCGATAAAAACTTGGCAGAACGCGTGACAAAACATCTGTTACGCTGGAATATTACGCCTAACGACTCCAGCGGAACGCCGCTCAAATCAACGCCTCCAGCGATTTTTCTGCAATTATTGGTGGAGGCAACCCAACCCCTCCTCCAACCCATCGCCCTATTATCCCTCCTCAAACACCCGCTAACCCGCCAAAACCTTGAGCCTCAGATAATTCGTCGCTATGCGCGCGCTTTTGAATGCTTGGTGCTCCGTGCCCCACGCAGGGGCAACACCCTTGCGACATATCAAGCTGCCCTCACCAAAGCCTTGGAAAACAAGCGTTCTAAGGGGATTTTGCAGCAATATAGGATTACGGAAAATGAGATAACCCTTTGGTTTGCAACGCTTTTAAAAATACTCAGCACCCTGCAACAGCCATACCCCACGCTGTATCAGGGACTCCAAGAATTGCTCGCCATCGCCGCCACTCTCAGCACGGACAGCGAGGGAATCTGCCAGTTATGGCAGGGCGAGACAGGCGCGGTGCTGGCAGAAACACTCAAAATCGTGCTGCCTGAAACACACCTCCCCTATCGCCCCCAAGATCTGCCATTTTTGCTCGCACAACTGTTGAAAACAGCCACTGTCGCGGCGGATTATGGCTTCCATCCCCGCTGCTACATTTGGGGCGTGCTGGAAGCACAAGGACAAACGGCGGATGTCGTTATTTTGGGCGGCTTACAGCAAGATACGCTGCCCAGTCGCGCACCGGCAGATCCGTTCCTTAATCGCGCCATGCGCGAACAACTCGAGCTGCCACTGCCTGAGCTTAACATATCGCAAGAAGCGCATACTTTTTGCAGTTTGCTGATGGCAAAAGAGGTGCTGCTGACCTATAGCCACCGCCAAAACGGTTCGCCTGCCTTGCCGTCGCCATGGGTGGAAAAATTGGTGGCGCTGGCAACACTCCACAAAAGTGAACATTCACTCACCAAGCAATCGCACCTCAAGATATGGGCGCATCAGCTTGATAAACCAGAACTTTATACGCCTATTACAGAGCCGCGTCCCTGCCCGCCGCTTACCGTGCGTCCGCAAACATATTCCGCGAGTGCCGTGAGCCTGCTGCAAAAAAATCCCTATGCATTTTATGCGCGGTATATCCTCCGCCTGCAACCGCTGGATGCCTTGGATAGCAGCCCTGATGCACGGGATCAGGGCACGTTGCTACACAGCATTTTTGAGACATTCACAAAGACGTATCCCGAAACGCTGCCTGATGATATGCTCCCTGTGCTGCAAACGCTTGCCGAACAAACGTTTCGAGAAGCGTTTGATATGCCTGAAGCCAAACTGTTTTGGGAACAACGCTTCTGCGCCATTGCCCACTGGTTCGCCCCCCAAGAAATCGCGCATCGTGCTGACTGGCAACCGCTCCATGTAGAACACAAAGGGCAAACACGGATTGGACAGTTTACCCTTGCGGCAACGGCGGATAGACTGGATAAACATCGCTTTGGCAACGTGCTGCATTGTATTGATTATAAAACGGGGATGCCGCCGAGCATCAAAGATATTCTACAGGGGCAAGAGGTACAGCTCTTGATACAAGCACTCATCGCGCAACAGGGCGGCTTTGGGCAATCGCCCCGCCCGAAAGTGGGCGCGGTGTCCTATTGGGGACTGCTAGGAAAAAACACGATGGCAGGGAAAATTGTCACCCTTGATGCGCAATTAGACACGCTACTGCCCCTTGCACATGCCTATTTTATCAAGCTATTCAACGCGTTTCATAGCGACACACAGCCCTATTTGGTGCATCCGTTGCCATGGAAAAAATCTTATAGCGATTACGCGCATTTGGAAAGGCAACAAGAATGGGCATAGCGACCCCCTCCCCGATTATTGCCCCGCGCCCTGATGCGGCTGCCTTGCAGCGTCTTGCCATGAATCCTGACCATTCGGCGTGGGTGTCGGCTTCAGCAGGCAGTGGCAAAACCTATGTGCTGATTCACCGCGTGATTACACTGCTGTTGCAAGGCGCAAGCCCTGATAGCATTTTGTGCCTTACCTATACCAAAGCGGCGGCGGCCGAGATGCAAGAACGGATTTTTGCGCGGCTGCGGACGTGGCTAACGCTCGATGATGCGGCGTTACGGCGCGACATTCAAAAATTCACCGATCATCCCGTTGACCTTGGCAAAGCACGGCGGTTGTTTGCCGAACTGTTAGAACATCCTATCGGCTTGAAAATTCAGACCATTCACGCATTTTGCCAATCGCTCCTAGGGCAATTTCCGTTAGAGGCAGGCCTGCAACCCAATTTCAAGATCTTGGAAGATAGCAGCGCCCAAGAACTGCGTACACTCGCCCTGAAAGCCACCTATGCTGCCGCTCTTGAAGGCAACACCGATGTACGACAAGCGTTAAGCGTGCTGGCCGCGCTGAACACGGATAAAAGCATAAGCAATCTGTTGGGCGATATTTTAGGGGATAGCCTGAAGATTGATGCGTGCTTTGCCGATTTCCCGACAAAGGCAGACTATCGTGCGGCACTTTCCACTCTTATTATGAGTGAACGCTCACTCGATGAACAAGCATTCATGACGGCGGTTGCCTGCCCCCCTGAAGCGGTGCGGATTGCAACGATTGCCGCCAATGTGGGCAATGAGGGAAGCACAGAAAAGGATGGGGCGTTTTATAGTGTGGCAGACTGGCTGGCACAGCCATTGAGTGAACGCTCACGCACAATTAAGGAAAGGTACGCACTGTTTTTCCTGACACTTAAACACACACCCCGCAAAACGATTATCACCAAGAAAAACCCCAATCTTGTAGAGCACGATTATGAAATCCTGCACCAAGAGGCAGAACGCCTTGCTGCGTTATATGCCGCCCGCGATGTGAGTCGCATTTTTGAAACGAGTGAGGCACTGTATACCTTGCTCCATGCCGTCCACGAACAGTATGGACGGCTGAAGAATAGCCATGGTTTGTATGATTATGCGGATTTGATTGCCCGTGCACTCGCCCTTGTGACCGACAGTGAGAGCGCGGCATGGGTGCTCTATAAACTGGATCAACGGTTAGAGCACCTGTTGCTGGATGAAGCGCAAGACACGAGTGCGCCGCAATGGGCGATTGTGGAACAACTGACCGCTGATTTTTTCGCAGGGGAAAGCGTGACGGAAAAAGACCCGTCGCTGTTTGTGGTGGGGGATTTCAAGCAGTCTATTTATAGTTTTCAGGGCGCAAACCCCGCGCTGTTTCAAGAGAATGAACAGTATTATGCAGAGATGGTGACCACCGCGCAAAAAGGCTGGGAGCGCGTGCCGCTCGATGTCTCATTCCGTTCTTCGCAACCGATTCTTGATTTTGTGGATAGCGTGTTTCACAGCGATGCCGCGCGGAATGCCCTAGGGGTGAATGGGATAGATGGCATAGATATACCGCTCAAACACACTGCCCATCGGCAACATCAAGCAGGGCATATTGCGCTGCTGCCGCTGGCAACGGGCACACAGGCGCAGACACCTGACTGGCCCCTTCCCCTTCAACGCGCCGAACAAACCGATGCGGATGACGTGCTGGCGCAATCCCTTGCTGATATGATTGGTGCGTGGCTGGACACCAAACGCCTCCTGCCGTCGCGCCATCGCCCCGTTGAACCCCGCGATATTTTGTTGCTGGTACGGACGCGCTCAGCATTATCCCATCGGATTATCGCCACGTTTAAAAAGCGCGGCATTCCGATTGCGGGGGCAGATCGCTTTTCGTTGAAAAACCATCTTGCCATACAAGATTTGCTGGCATTGGGCAATTTTCTGCTGCTGCCCGAAGATGCGTATAGCCTTGCGTGCGTTCTGAAATCGCCGTTGTTTAATGTGAGCGAACAAGCGTTGTTTGACCTGTGTCACGCACGGCAGGGGAGCTTATGGCAAGTGGTGCGCGAGCAGTCGCCGTTCGGGGAGACGCTGTCGCACTGGTTGGGACAGGTGGATTTTTTAACGCCCGTACAACTTTATGGGCAAATTTTACAAGCCGCACGCCCTGCTTTTCGGGCGCGTTTTGGCGAAGAAGTTGTGGATGTGTTAGAAGAATTCGACAACGTACTATTCACGTTTGAAGAACAGCACATCCCGACGCTGCAAGGGTTTTTACATTGGGCAGACAACGCGCCGCTGACCGTGAAACGCGAATTGGGCAATACCCACGCGAATGAAATCCGCATCATGACGGTGCATGGCGCAAAGGGTCTGCAAGCCCCCATTGTGTTTTTGCTGGATGCCAACAGCACGCCGCGTGCCCGCGAACGGCTTATTTGGGCGAATACGCTGTTTGTTGCCCCGCAAGGTGCAACCGTGCTGCCTGAAACGCTGCGCGGGTTAAAAGAGTTACGCACTGCAGAAACAACGGCGGAGTATCATCGGTTGCTGTATGTTGCCCTCACTCGTGCTGAAGACGAACTCTATATTGCAGGGCGTGCCAGTGGGTATAAAGAGCCAATGGCGACGGGCAGTTGGTATGATCTTGCAGCGCACGTTTTCGCGGGTAATCCACTCACCCAAACGCGCCCCGATGGGACGCTGTATTGGGATACGCCACTCATCGGCACGCCTGACAGGGTGGAACAGAGGGGGCTTGATGCTGCGGATACCATGCCGCTCCCTGCATGGGCGCAGGTGCCTGTGGACGTTGAGATACCGCGTGCGGCGGTGGTTTCAAGGGAAGCGCAAAGTGCTGTGGCGACGCAAGGCATGGGGATGGATTCTATCGCCGCAAATGCTGCCCGTGAGCGCGGGATTGTGCTGCATAGCTATTTGCAAAAACTGCCGCTGCTACCGCAAGAAAAACAGGAGCAGTATCTTAATATTGCGGCAAACTTGCAGGAGGCAGATAAAGCCCTGCTGCGGGGATTGCTGGCGCATCCTGATTTGCACGCGGTGTTTAAAGAGGGTCGCCTAACAGAAGTGCGGGTACGCGCCGTGTTAGACAATAAGCTGTATCAAGGGCAGATTGACTGCCTTATCATCGGCGCGGAGGACATTTTGCTGGTGGATTATAAAAGCACGAGCAGTCCGCCTGTTGCCGTTGAGGATGTACCGAAAGCCTATCTGCAGCAGCTTGCGCTCTATGCTGCAAGCGTGCGGGCACTATATCCGAACCATACGCTTGCTTGTGCGTTGTTGTGGACGGAGACGGGGATGCTGATGCGCATTCCTCGGTTTTAGGTGTTCGGTTTTGGGTTTTCGGTTTTAAGAAGACGTTGCCTTTTGGATATCGCCGAAAGAAAACATAAACAGCATGTTATAAAATTCTTAAAACCGAAAACCTTAACCCGAAAACCGAAACTTTATTTCGCCCTACCCCTTGACGTTTTTTATAAAAAATCTTACTGTTTAGGTATAACAGGAGAAGAGTATGTCCACCGTTAAAGTCACCGATGGTAGTTTTGCTGCCGATGTTTTGCAGGCGAAAGTGCCTGTTGTTGTAGACTTCTGGGCAGAATGGTGCGGCCCTTGTAAGGCAATTGGCCCGACGCTAGAGGAAATTGCGACTGAGTTAGGGGACGCGGTAAAAATCGCCAAGGTCAATATTGACGAGAACCCTGACACGCCTAACCGCTATCGCATCCGTAGCATCCCGACCCTTATTTTGTTTAAAGACGGACAGCCGATTAGCACCAAAATTGGCTCATCGCCTAAGGCGGCGTTGTTGGAATGGATTAAGACGGCGGCTTAGGGGGCAGCGTTGTACTTTGCCATAAACGCTTTAATGCCGCGTAACGCCTGACGAATACGGTGTGTGTTCTCCACCATCGCAATCCGCACGTGATCATCGCCATATTCGCCAAAGCCTACCCCTGGTGCCACCGCGACACACGCTTCTTTCAAGAGTAATTTGGAAAATTCTAACGACCCCATTGCGCGGAAGGGTTCAGGAATGGGTGCCCAAATAAACATGGAGGCTTCAGGCGTGGGCACATCCCAGCCCGCCGCTTTAAGGCCCGCAACCAAAATATCACGCCGCTCTTTATACATTGCGCGCATGTCGACAACGTATTGTTGCGAGCCGTTCAGTGCTGCGGTGCTGGCAACTTGAATGGGCGTAAACCCACCATAATCAACGTAAGATTTAATGCGGGTGAGTGCGGCAATCAGCGTGGGATTGCCTGCGGCAAACCCCACACGCCACCCTGCCATGGAATAGGTTTTACTCATGGAGGTAAATTCAATCGCCACATCTTTTGCGTTGGGAATTTGCAAAATAGACGGCGGCGGTTTTGTTTCGTCAAAATAAATCTCGGAGTATGCCAAGTCAGAGAGGATATAAATTTTATGGAACCGACAAAAATCCACCATTTCAGCGTAAAAATCGAGGTCAACCACTTGTGCTGTAGGATTACACGGATAATTCAAAACCAACATCAACGGCTTAGGCACGCTATGTTTCACGGCGCGTTGGAGCTGCAATAAAAATTGTTCTTTAAAATCCGCGCCTAGCGTGAACGGAACATGACGAATGGAGGCTCCCGCGATGATAAATCCATAGGGATGAATGGGATAGCTGGGATTTGGCACGAGAATCACATCCCCTGGGCTGGTTATTGCCTGCGCAAGGTTAGCAATCCCCTCTTTTGAGCCAAGGGTGACAATAATTTCTTTGTCAGGATCAAGCTCAACCCCGAATCGCTTTAGGTAATAGGCTGCTTGAGCTTTACGCAGACCAAAAATCCCGCGAGACATGGAATAGCCATGCACACGGGGGCTTTTGACGACTTCAATCAACTTTTCCGTAACATGGGGCGGCGGGGGCATATCGGGATTTCCCATCCCAAAATCAATAATATCGTTGCCGGCGGCACGGGCTTCTGCTTTGAGTCTATTAACTTCCGCAAAAACATACGGTTGCAGCCGCTTTATGCGATAAAATTCTTGTTCCATTGCGTCCTCAGGGATTATTTTGTGTGACAATAAAGCATAATTTTAAAACAGCAATAGCGCTCGAAAACAATCCTATAGAAGACAACAACAAACAGTGTTAAAGTCAGGACTTACGCAGCGCTCGTCTTTTTTGCGCTTTCATCGTTAGAAAATCGCTCAAAATGCTCATTTACCTTTTGTAAACTCCGCTTTTTCGCAATTTTCTGCCTTGAACAATTCCGACTAATCTTTTTACTGTGCCCTTTCGGGCTTGTAAAAAGAAAGTCTCATTGGCTTGCGGTTGGAAAAAGCAGTGCTTTTTCAATCCTCGCTCAAAAAATCCTTCACCTGCGTAAGTCCTGAGAGCTTGTCCCGAAACTAACGCACAAGTTTAAAATTGATCTTTTTGGCTGCAAAATCACTCCAAAATAGGGAAAATACTCCAGTATACCCCGCTATTTTGGAGTGATTTTTCCCGCAAAAATCTCAACTTTCTCCTTACACGTTAGTTTCGGGACAAGCTCTGAGAGTAACGACATGATAACAGTCTATCCTTATAATGCGCTAGGGCACGCCGATCACGGGTGGCTGAATGCGCGCCATCACTTTAGTTTTGCCAGCTATCACAATCCAAGCCGTACAGGTTTTGGCACATTGCTGGTGATTAATGATGATACAGTTGCAGCGGGGCGCGGCTTTGCGAAGCATCCCCATGACAACATGGAGATTATCACCTACGTGCGGCAAGGTGCGATTACCCATGAAGATAGCATGGGCAACAAAGGACGCACGGGCGCAGGCGATGTGCAGGTGATGAGCGCGGGCACGGGCGTGTTTCACTCTGAAGTCAATGCGGAGCACGAAGAGACAAAGCTCTATCAAATTTGGATTACGCCAAACGTCAGGAATGTTGCGCCGCGTTGGGAGGCAAAGCAATTTCGTAAAACGCCTGTTACAGAGAGCTTGCCCGTTTTGGTATCGGGGCAGGCATGGCACAAAGATACCGATGCGTTGTTTATTTATCAAGATGCTGCCATTTACGGCGGCACACTTGCAAAAGACACCGTGTTGACGCAATCCATCAAACATACCGCGTATATTCTTGCGTCTGTTGGGCGATTCACCGTAAATGGAGTGTCTCTTGAACAAGGGGATGGGGCAGAAGTGACTGCTGACAAGGTGCTCACTATTGTTGCGCTCACGGATGCGGAGATACTCATCATTGATGTTCCACCACAATAGACTTTTTGCCGAAATCTACTAAATAAATAATAAGGAAGTGATGCCATGCTCAAAAAACTGACACTCATCGCCGCTATTGCCCTTGCACCCCTTGCTGTGCGAGCAGAAACAACCCCCGTTGCAGCAATGCCGTCTGGTGCGTATACGCTCGATAAAACCCACGCAAGCCTTGTGTGGAAAGTCAATCATTTGGGGCTGTCAAACTATACGGCGCGGTTTAAAAACTTTGATGCAACCTTAAATTTTGATCCCAAAGATCCAACCAAAAGCACGCTAGTTGCGACCGTTGACCCTGCTTCTGTGACAACAGATTACCCGAATCCTAGCCAAGTTGATTTTGATGCGGAACTTGCCAAAGGTGCACAATGGTTTAACGCGGTAAAATTCCCAGAAATTACGTTCAAATCCACAAAAATTGAAAAAACGGGGGAGAAAACGGGCAAGATTTATGGGGAACTCACGTTTTTGGGCGTAACAAAGCCGCTTGTGTTAGATGCAACGTTTAATGGCTCATACGCGAAAAAGCCGTTTACCCCACAAGAACCTGCTGCGTTAGGTTTTTCTGCAACAGCTGTTGTAAAACGTTCTTTATGGGGGCTGAAGACCTATGTGCCTGCTGTGGGGGATGATGTGAGCATCCAGCTGGAAGTTGAATTCAACAAGGTGCAATAAGCCATGGTAACCCGCTATCATCCCCTTGCCATTCTCCTCCATTGGATTATGGCAATAGCTTTTTTGCTGATGCTAGGGAGCGGCCTTGCCATGGAAAATCTTGACCTCGACAAAAGCTTGAAGTTTACGTTGTTTCAGTGGCATAAATCGCTGGGGGTGTTGTTATTGTGCACATTTTTTCTGCGCTTGGCGATACGCCTTTTTGCTGAAAGACCTGCCCTTCCCGCAAGCATTCCGCCGCGTGAGCAGAAACTTGCACAATGGGGACATCGCGCCCTCTATTTCTGGATGATTGCCTTGCCGATAACGGGATGGTTTATTGTGTCTGCCAGTGTTATCGGGCTGCCGACTGTTGTGTTCGGGCAATTTGTTTGGCCGCATATTCCGAATATTGCAGGGAATCACCAGATTGAGGAAATTGCTGAAAGTCTGCATGTGGGGCTTGCCTATACATTCATCGGACTTATCTTCATTCATATTGCAGCAGTGGTGAAACATGCGATTCGAGACAAAGAGAATTTGCTGCCGCGTATGGGGGTTGGCAAAAACGAATAAGAGGCTGTATGAAGCGATTTTTTATCCCCGCGATATTATTCATTCTCTGGGGCAACTTTGCCGCTGCCGCCGAGTATAAAATTGACGCAACGCAGAGTACCTTAACGTTTAGCGGTACACACGCGGGCAACATCTTCAACGGTGTTTTTAAAAAATGGACGGGGAAAATTCTATTTGATGCCAAGCATCTTGAGACAAGTAGTCTCGATGTGACGATTGATACGACCACTGCAGAAACAGGCAATGTGTTGTATGATCTCACCCTGCCAACAGAAGATTGGTTTGCTGTTAAAGCCTATCCTGCGGCAACTTTCAAAAGCGTGTATATTAGCAAAAACTCCTTGGGCAGTTATACGGTTGCAGGCACGCTCACCATCCGCAATATTCAAAAACCCATTCGGTTTACGTTTACCTTAACCCCCGATGATGAAAGCAGCCCTACAGCAAAGGTAACGTTCACCCTGCCTGTTGATAGGCTGGCGTTTGATATTGGCAAAGACTCTGATGCGAAAGCAGATTGGGTGGGACGGACGATTGATATTCATGGCGTGGTGATTGCAAATGCTCTATAAGAGTCGCCATGGATAGCATGGTTCTCTTCAATATTTTCGTGTTTCTTGCCGCTGCGTGCGTTGTGGTGCCGCTTGCGAGTCGCTTTAAGTTGGGGTCTGTTTTAGGCTACCTTGCCGCAGGTATTCTGATTGGCCCTTTTGGTTTAGGGTTAATCCAGGATGCAGAAAAAATCATGCATTTTGCCGAATTCGGCGTTGTGATGATGTTGTTTTTGATTGGATTGGAGCTTGAACCTGCCATGTTGTGGCGGTTGCGAAAATCTATCATGGGCTTAGGCGGATTGCAGGTGTGTTGCACCAGTGTAGCCATTGCAGCAGGGGGCATTGCCCTTGGCTATCCATGGCAGACAAGCCTTGCTGTGGGGATGGCATTATCGCTGTCTTCTACCGCGCTGGTATTGCAAGTCTTAAAAGAAAAACGCCTCCTGCAAACCCCCGTGGGGGAAAATGCCTTCTCGGTGCTGTTGTTTCAAGACATTGCGGTTATTCCCATCCTCGTGCTGATGCCGCTGCTTGCTATGCAACACCCTGATACTGCCAAACAGACAACGGGGGTGCTGGCAGAAAGCGCAGGATGGATTCAAGCAACAGCCGTTGCGGTTGTTATCGCGAGTGTGATTGCTGTCGGGCGTTATGTTTCCCCGCATTTATTTCGCACTATTGCCAAGACAAATTTACGGGAAGTTTTTACGGCAACCTCGCTGGCGCTCGTTGTTGGCATTACATTGTTAATGCAGCTGGTGGGGGTATCCCCCGCTTTGGGCGCGTTTGTGGCGGGCGTAGTGCTGGCGAACTCTGCCTATCGTCGCACGATTGAAACAGATTTAGAGCCCTTTAAGGGGTTGTTATTAGGGCTATTTTTTATATCGGTAGGTATGGGCATGGATTTTGCGCTGTTGGCGCGGTATCCTCTTATGCTGCCGCTTGCGGTATTGGGGTTAGTTTGCCTCAAAGCTCTGATTTTGTTTGTGTTGGGACGGTGTTTTTTATTGAGCACGGAGCAGCGCATCGGTTTTGCCTTTGCGTTATCGCAAGGGGGAGAATTTGCGTTCGTGTTGTTCCAATTTGCAACGGGGTTGAAAATTCTTGCAGGAGAGCAAGCAAAATTCCTCACGCTGCTTGTCGCCCTGTCGCTTGCCACAACGCCGCTGTTGATGCTGTTGTATAGTCGCTTTGTTGTGCCACGTTTTATGACTGTATTACCAGAGCGCGATTTTGATACAATTCACGAGCAAAACAAGGTGATTATTGCAGGATTTGGTCGTTTCGGGCAGGTCGTTGGGCGGTTTATCAGCGGACAAGGCATTAAAATAACCGTCCTAGAGAAAAATCCTGACCAAATTACGTTGCTGAGTAAGTTTGGATACAAAGGATATTTTGGGGATGCGGCACGCTTAGATGTGTTGCGGAATGCGGGAGCCGCAAACGCAACATTGCTAGTGGTTGCTGTGGGAAACATTGAAAGTTGCCTTGAAATTGTCCGCCTTGTGCGCGAAGAATTCCCGAATGTGACCATTTTTGCACGGGCACGTAATCGCCGTCATGCCTATGAACTTCATAAACTGGGCGTTGCATACTTTAAACGGGAAACGTTCGATTCTTCACTCACGCTTGCACAAGAAGCGATGGTATTTTTGGGCAAAAAGGAATCGGATATGCAGTATAAAGCCGCACAGTTTCTGCGTCATGATGAGGCAACATTGCATAAATCATTTGAATTTTTTGACAATGAGCCAGAACTGGTGAGTTTTGGCAGGGTGCGCCGTCAGGAACTTGAACAAATTTTACAGGGCGATGCAAGCGAAAAACAGGCGGTATAGTACTATATGACACAAAACAAAATTTTCTGTGCGCTTGATACGCCCGATTTAGCGGTGGCAAAAAACTTAAGTATCACGCTTGCGCCGCATCTTGCGGGCATCAAGCTGGGACTTGAGTTCTTTATGGCGCAAGGTCTTGAGGGCGTTAAGGAATTAATAAAATTGGAAATTCCTGTTTTTCTTGACCTGAAGTTTCATGATATTCCAAACACGGCAGCAGGGGCGGTGTTTGAAGCGGCAAAATTAGGCGTTGCGTATATGACCGTGCATACAAGCGGTGGCGAGGCCATGCTCCGTGCCGTGCGGGAAGCAGCCACAGCGGGGGCAGGAAGCGTTGGCAAGCCTCGTCCTAAAATTTTAGGGGTAACCGTGCTCACAAGCCTGAATACTGCCGCGACAACAGCAGTGGGCTTTGCGGATGTTCCTGAACAACTAGTGTTAAGATTAGCAGGCTTAGCGGCCACAGCGGGATTAGATGGTGTGGTTGCCTCGCCCCTTGAAGCAGCCGCCATTAAACAGCAATTTGGTGCGGCGTTATTAATTGTCACCCCCGGTGTACGCCCTGTGGAAGCCCCACTAGGCGACCAACACCGCACGCTCACCCCCCAGCAAGCCCTGAATAATGGCGCGGATTACTTGGTTATGGGGCGACCTATCACAAAGAGTGCTGACCCGCTTGCCGCGCTTCTTGCTATTAACCGTAATATTGGTACACAACAGGTCTAATGAAAATAAAAATTTGCGGCATAACAACACAAGAGACGCTGCTTGCCGCTGATGCTGCAGGGGCAGATTTTGTGGGGCTAGTTTTTTATGAAAAATCACCTCGGCATGTCACGCTTGAACAGGCGGCTTTCTTGAGCAAAACGCCGTTGCAACGCGCAAAAATTGTAGGACTCACGGTGGATGCAGAAGAAGGGTTTTTACAAGAGATTTGCGAAAAAGTGAATGTTCACTCACTGCAATTACATGGCGCAGAAAGCAGAGATCGCGTGGCGTTTGTCAAAAAAACGTATCAACGTTCTGTTATCAAAGCGGTGGGCATTGCAACAAAAGAAGATGTGCTTTTTGCGCAAACATTTGCTGGCATCGCAGATTGGTTGTTATTAGACGCAAAACCTGCCCCACAGGAGCTGCATGGCGGCAATAACAAAACGTTTGATTGGGGGGTATTACATAATTTTCACAGCAAAACACCATGGATGCTGGCAGGTGGCTTGAGCCCGCGTAATGTTAAAGATGCTATCCGACAAACGCGTCCTGATGGTGTGGATGTTTCCTCAGGGGTTGAACGGACACGC
>JBILKT010000118.1:0-5607 GCA_044376545.1 Alphaproteobacteria bacterium | reverse complement strand
CCAAATCAGGGACAAAAACGCTGTTTTTGACCTCAAAAACTGGAAAATAGCACTCAGGCAAAAAATAAAATCATTCAAAATCAGTGTTTTGTGTCATTATAGGGGGGCTGGGTAGTTACGAAAAAGCAGTGCTTTTTCAATCCTCGCTCAAAAAATCCTTCACCTGCGTAAGTCCTGTGTATGTTGCAAATAAGTCTCGGTGGGGCGAAGTCCTGCTTGTTATGGTGAGTAGTATCTGGTACACTTCTTAGGAAGGAGGACTTAAACATGGCCACACTAAATCCCCGCATTCAGGTAATGCTCGATACCGAAACAAGCAATTTACTGACAATATTCGCTGCGCAACATAATCGATCTCTTTCGGCAACGGCAGCCGACCTCATTCGTGAAGCGTTGGAATTGCAGGAAGACATGCTCTTTTCAAAGCATGGAGATGCGCGATTGTCTCAAACCACCGAATGGTTTAGTCATGAAGAGGCGTGGCAGCAATGACGACAGCATGGACGGTCAACTATACCTGTTGCACATGAAGAATGTGCAACGTTTCGCTGGGGCGCCGCGCGGGCTTTACCGCTCGCAAGATTTATTTGCAAATCTTCAGGTGCGAGCGGTATATGCCAAGGATGTTTTGAAAAAAGATATTCCGGCACTGGATAGCGCGATAAAACAACGTCTTCGTAAAGTTATAAACTGGTTATTGACCCTGTGCGGTTTGGCAGGCCGTTGCAGTTGAGTTTAAGTCACACCCGTTCTTTGCGTGTGGGCGATTACCGCGTGTTATACGTTGTTGATGTTGAACAACATACAGTTTTCATTACCGCAATAGGACATCGTCGTGATGTTTATGAGCAGTAGCCCGCGCGGCGCTTGAGCGTTTCATCGCAACTCTACCTTTTGCACAGGAAGAATGTGCAACGTTTCGCTGGGGCGCCGCGCGGGCTTTACCGCTCGCAAGATTTTTTTGATAATCTTGAGGTGCGAGCGGTATCCTTTGGTTGCGATAAGTATATAGACGCTTGGCAAAAGCGGTGTGCAGGCTTATATCTTGAAGGAAGAAGCAAAAAATTTTTCCTCAACAAACCTTTTCTTCACACTTCCTGGCTATGATTCCTTTTAAGAGAAACCAAAAATATCAACAACACAGCAATACCCCTGATACGGGCGACAAAACGTTTGCAGCAACGCAAACGCTTGTAAGGCCTAAAAAGCCTGCTTTGTATAAAGTCTTAATGCTGAATGATGATTACACACCCATGGATTTTGTGGTGTTTGTTGTGCAGAAGTTTTTCAATAAAACGCTGGAGGAGGCCACGGCCATTATGGTGCAAGTGCACACGAAGGGCGTGGGGATGTGTGGAATCTACACATTAGAAGTTGCAGAAACTAAGGTGGCGCAAGTGCGTGACTTTGGGGCACAACATCTGCATCCGCTGCAATGCATGCTGGAAAAGGAGTAATAAGAGGCCATGTTATCACCCGTTTTAGAGAAAAGTTTGCACCGTGCTCTTAATATCGCGAATGAACGGAGTCATGAATTTGCAACGCTAGAGCACTTGTTGCTTGCCCTGCTTGATGATCAAGACGCGGCGCAAGTGTTGCAGTCGTGTGGTATTAATCTCGAAAACTTACGACGGGATGTTTCTGTATATCTTGATAGAGAGTTGCGCAATTTGGTCATGCAAACACCCCAAGAACCCCGTCCCACATCGGGTTTTCAGCGGGTTATTCAACGGGCGGTTATTCATGTCCAATCAGCAGGGCGTAGTGAAGTTACAGGCGCAAACGTCTTGGTAGCCTTGTTTTCAGAGCGTGAATCCCATGCTGTGTATTTCCTGCAAGAACAAGATATGTCACGTTTTGACGCGGTGAATTATATTTCACATGGCATCAGCAAAGTGGCCAATAAGAATAATGCAAAACGCTCTGCCACCGATGTGCATCCTGAAGAAGAGGCGGAAAAAGCAGAGGGGAGAAAATCGCTGCAAGCCTATTGCGTGAACTTGAATGATAAAGCGCAAAAAGGCAAAATTGATCCGCTCATTGGGCGGGATAAGGAAGTGGATCGCACCATTCAAATTCTTTGCCGACGCACTAAAAACAATCCGCTTTATGTGGGCGAACCGGGGGTGGGTAAAACCGCGATTGTGGAAGGATTGGCGCGTCGTATCATCGAAGGGGAAGTGCCAGAAGTGTTGCTTAATACCACGATTTATTCCCTCGATATAGGGGCGTTGCTCGCAGGCACGCGGTATCGCGGTGATTTTGAAGAGCGTATGAAAAATGTTGTTTCTGAAATTGAGGCACATGAAAGTGCAATTTTGTTTATTGACGAAATGCATATGTTGATAGGCGCAGGATCAACGAGTGGCGGGGCGATGGATGCATCAAATTTGTTGAAGCCAGCCTTGGCACGCGGCGCGTTGCGTTGCATTGGCTCAACAACCTATACGGAATTCCGCAATCACATCGAAAAAGATCGGGCGTTGGTGCGCCGTTTCCAGAAAATTGATGTGGTGGAGCCGACGGTTGAGGATACCATTAAAATTCTTGCAGGGTTAAAGCCCTATTATGAGAAATTCCACCATGTTCGCTATACAAATGAAGCAATTAAAGCGGCGGTTGAGCTGTCTAATCGCTATATTCCGAACCGCAAATTGCCCGATAAAGCCCTGGATGTGATTGATGAAGCGGCGGCGGCGTTAAGTTTGCTCTCGCCCTTAAAGCGCAAAAAAGTGATTAATGCGAAGGATATTGAGGTAACGATTGCAAAAATCGCTCGTATTCCTGAAAAATCGTTGGCAAAATCAGAAAAAGATATTTTATCAAACTTGCAACGTGATCTAAAAACAGTTGTGTTTGGGCAAAATGAAGCGATTGAGGCGCTGGATTCTGCTATTAAAATGGCGCGTGCAGGCTTGCGCGATCATGAAAAGCCTATTGGCTGCTATTTGTTCGCAGGGCCCACAGGGGTGGGCAAAACCGAGGTGGCGAAACAGCTTTCCACAGTGTTGGGCGTGCCGCTGATTCGTTTTGATATGTCGGAATATATGGAGCGGCATAGCGTGTCGCGTTTGCTGGGCGCCCCTCCGGGCTATGTGGGCTTTGAACAGGGCGGTTTGTTGACGGATGCAATTGACCAAAACCCGTATGCCATCTTGTTGTTAGACGAGATCGAAAAAGCCCATCCAGACCTCTTTAACATCCTGTTGCAAGTGATGGACAACGGCAAAATTACCGATCATACAGGCAAAGCGATTGATTGCCGCAACATCATGTTGATTATGACGACTAATGCGGGGGCGTCAGAACTGACGAAACCTGCACTCGGTTTCTTGCAAGAGAGCCGTTCTGGCGATGATACCGACGCCATCAACCGCTTGTTCAGCCCTGAATTCCGCAATCGTTTAGATGCGATTATTTCCTTTGCGCCGCTCAGAAAAGAGCACATCGGCAAGGTGGTGGATAAATTCATTATGCAGTTAGAAGCGCAATTGGCAGATAGACACATCACCATTGAACTGACCGAGAAAGCACGGGAATGGTTGGGCGAAAAGGGCTATAGTCCCCAGTTTGGCGCACGACCTTTGTCACGGATTATTCAAGAGCATGTCAAAAAGCCACTAGCGGAAGAAGTGTTGTTCGGAAAGCTCATGCACGGGGGCTTAGTATTGGTTTATACCGCCAAGGAATCCTTGGTGTTCAGCTATCCTGCTAGCAAAAAGCCTGTGGAGCGCAAAGAAGAGGCGTTGGTTTAATACGGCCGCTCCGTTGCAAATAGCACCACATCGTGTAACGCTTGCTTGATCGGGCTATCGGGGAAGTGGCTGATATTTTCTATTGCCTGTGCGCCAAACGCACGGGCGCGGGTGAGCGTTGCTGCGACCGTTTGATATTTTTCGAGCAATTGTTGCGCGGTCGTAAAGGCGGTGTCTTCTAAAGGGGCGCCGCTGAGTGCGTTGTTCCAGAAAGACTTTTCTGCGTCATTGCCGTGTTGGAGCGCAAGGATGACGGGGAGGGTGACTTTTCCTTGCGCGAAATCGTTGCCTAAAGTTTTGCCTGTTGCCGCCGTGCCGCTATAATCCAGCGCATCATCGGCTAACTGGAAGGCAATGCCAAGGTTCAGCCCAAAATCATAGAGGGCTTGTTCTTCGGTTGCAGTTTTTTCTGCAACCACCGCGCCCACTTGGGTTGCAGCGGCAAACAGTGCCGCTGTTTTAGCACGAATCACTGCCATATAATGCTCTTCGGTGGTGTAGGCATTATGCATGCTGCTGAGTTGCAGCACTTCGCCTTCGGCAATAACGGCAGAGGCACGCGAGAGAATGCCTAAAACTTTAAGCGAGCCATCCGCCACCATGCCTTCAAAGGCACGGCTGAACAGGTAATCCCCCACCAGCACACTTGCTTTGTTGCCCCAAATGGTATTGGCGGTTTCGCGCCCGCGCCGCCTGTCGCTCTCATCCACCACATCATCATGCAGCAGCGTGGCCGTGTGAATAAATTCTACACAGGCGGCAAGGTTAAGATGACGCGTACCCTGATAGCCGCACAACAGCGCACTTCCAAGCGTGAGCAGCGGGCGAATGCGCTTGCCGCCTGCCATAATGAGGTGCGCGGCGAGTTGCGGGATCAGCGGCACGTCACTTTGCATCTGCTCCACAATCAACGTGTTGACTGCCGCTAAATCTGTGGCGGTGAGGGCGAGGAGGGCATCGATGGAGGGGGACGCAGTACGGTGTTGAGGTTGGGGTATGGACATTACAAAGTCTTAACTCAAGGCAAATGCCGCATGGCATCCATGCGTTTGTGGAGGATACGCGATATATAAACAGTGTTTTCTTCAAGGTGGTAGAAAATCTTATGCTCTTTTACAGGATAGACAAGATAGCCGTATCGAGAGCGACCGATCTTTGGGGTGTCGTTAAGAGTGCGAAAAGCATCATCTAAGGCATCTTGATAGATAACAAGCTGCTTATCCCCCCACACCTCAAGAGTGTAACTCAAAATATCGGTAATGTCAGCTTCAGCAGGCTTCGTAATAACAAGTTGATATTTAGGGGCAGACATGGGGATTCAGTGGTTTGTTGTTTTTCACGTTTTTCCTTGCCTGTTGTTCTAATTCTTTGAGCAACTGCGGTGTGTACGGTCTGAAGTGCCCTTCCCGTATCGCTATTTCTCCTTCTTTAAGCGCATTTAACAAAATGTGTTCTGCTGTATCATCTTTTTCTCTCAAGCGACGCACGGCATCCCGCACTAACTCCGTGGCGTTACTATAAAAGCCTTCTTGCACTTTTGTCTTAATGTAGTGTTCGTCAACAGAGGGAAAAATGATGTTCATACTATGCCCTTTTTATGTACATAAACACACCCTATACTATCTATTTCAAAAAATCAATCTTACCGTGTTAGGGGGGGGGGCTGAATAGGTGCTGCATTAAATTCGCCCAGATTCGTTGGCATAGGGTGCTATGAGAGCGGGAAGCTTTTGCCACTCCTCCCCATAGTCTCTTGAGTGTGGCATTTCACTGGTGGAGCTTCCTTTGTTAATGGCGACGAAAGTAGGAAACGTATCGGGCGATAATGCGGTGAAATTTGCCAACGCCCCCG
>JBILKT010000117.1:0-5612 GCA_044376545.1 Alphaproteobacteria bacterium | reverse complement strand
CCACCGCATTTCGGGCATTTTTATTCGTGCTCATCTCTATTCCCTCTAAAACCCACACTATGCACTAGTTAGAGCCTATTTCCAGCCCCCCTTTTTTTCCATTATGCCTAAAATTCCTAATGCGATTGCCCTGCCCAGAGAGGTTGTTTTGTGCCTCGAACGCACCAATATAGGGGGGATGATGTTCTGTTGTCAGAGATTCCATGTGTGCCTCCGTATCCTCTATCAAAAAATACGATACCATAAGAAAGTTAAAAAGTCACTCGTTGAATAATTCGTTAAAAAGCAATCTACAATGCCCTGAAAGCCACCTAAAAAAACACCGATTTTGGAAAAAATGGCTGTTTTCTGCCGCGAAAACAATGTTTCACGTGAAACATATATTGCGGTTTATATTGTTTTTAATAAAACGGCAGCGTCTGTGGATGCTCCCGTTGTGCGGGTGTAATACTGCGGGCGTGTGCCCACCTGTACAAAGCCTGTACGCGTGTACAGCGCAAGGGCGGCGGCATTATCGATGGCAACTTCAAGAAAAAGTTTTTCTACGCCAAGGCTTTTAAGATGCACGAATGCCTGTTCTATCAAGAAACGTCCTGCGCCGTGTTGTTGACTTTGTGGAATAATCCCTAATGTGACGAGATCGGCTTGGTCTGCGGCGATGGTGTATATAATAAACCCTACATCATACCAGCCCCCTTTGAAACCCGAAAGAACTGGACCCCTGCCTTCGCAGGGGATTCGTTCTGAGTGAATGCGTTCTCCGAGCGAATCCCCTGCGCAGGCAGGGGTCCAGAAATTCTTCGGATAACTAGGATGATTGGTATCAGTTGTGCGTGAGTGTTCACTCTCTGTCGAGTTTATTGATAAAAGCAGCCCTTGAGCGGTTGGTGCAAAATCAGCGAATGTTTTTGCATTCCAGCCTTTGGGGAAACACTGCGCGTGGAGTGCTGCGAGAATTTCCGCATCATTGATAAAATCGATGGGGCGTGAGTGCATGATTGATTACAGCAATCCCCTTAGCACATACAACGCCTCCAACGCCTCTTTCGGGCTCATGCTATCAATATCAAACGCCGCCAGCTTGGCTTCCACATTAGAGGGGACTTTTGCCGTTGTGCCGCGGCTGAAATATTGCGGTTTGAAGAGCGGTAAATCGGTGAGGGCTTTTTTCTCGCCCGCTGATTCTAATTCGCGCAAAATTTCCTCGGAACGCTCTAAAATAACGGGCGGCATCCCTGCGAGTTGTGCGACAAAAATACCGTAAGATCTATCTGCCTTGCCACGGGCAACATGGTGCAGGAACACAATCCCTGTGCGCGTTTCTTCCACCTGCATGGTATAACCTTTAAGGTGCGGCAGGCGGGCTTCCAACTGATTCAATTCGTGGTAGTGCGTGGCGAATAGCGTGCGGCACTGGTTAATGTCGTGCAGATGCTCCAAGGTTGCCCATGCAAGGGACAGGCCGTCGTAGGTTGCCGTGCCGCGCCCAATTTCATCGAGGATGACGAGTGAACGCGGTGTGGCTTGGTTGACGATGGCCGCTGTTTCCACCATCTCCACCATGAAGGTAGAGCGCCCTTGCGCCAGATCATCGCCTGCACCAACGCGGGAATAAATCGCATCCACCGTGCCGATGTGGGCATGAACAGCAGGCACAAAACTGCCGATTTGTGCAAGCAAGGTAATGAGGGCATTTTGCCTGAGGAACGTGCTTTTTCCCGCCATGTTAGGCCCTGTGAGCAGCCAGAGTTTCTGGGCTTCTGCGAGTGCACAATCGTTGGGAATAAACGGGGTGTTGTGTTGGGCTTGTAGGGCTTGCTCTACCACGGGATGCCTACCGCCTGTTATGGCAAAGGCGGTGCTGTTATCCACCGTAGGACAACAGTAGTTTTCTGTCACCGCAAGATGGGCAAGGGCGGTTGCCACATCCAGCGAGGCGAGCGTGTTTGCGGTGCGGCGCAAGGTATCGCTTTGTTGGAGTGTTTCTGTGATGAGGGTTTGGAAAATCTCCATCTCTAAGGCTTGCGCTTCAGCAGAAGATTTAATGAGCTTGCTTTGCAGCGTATTCAGTTCTTCCGTGGTGAAACGGGCTGCATTTGCCAACGTTTGGCGGTGAATGAACGGTTCTTTGAGCGAATCAGCCACTTTGGTGGAGACTTCAATATAATAGCCCAACACGCCATTATGTTTGATTTTAAGCTGCGGAATGCGGCTTATGGCTTGGTATTGCTGTTCCAAATCGCGAATCAGCTGCAAGCCTTCGTTTGCATATTTGCGCGTGGTATCAAGCTGCAGGTTATAGCCTGTTTTAATAAACCCACCATCGCGGGCGAGAAACGGTAAGTCAGGGGCGAGGGCTTGCTCTAGGGTATTGGTGAGAGAAAGAAACAGGGGGAGTTGTTTCCATAAATGGTGGAGCGTAGCGGGGATGTTCTCTAGACGAGAGAGGCGTTCTCCCACTTTTTCCCCTGTGATGAGGGCATCGCGAATGGCGGCTAAATCCCGTGGGCTGCCACGTCCTAAACTCAGGCGCGACAAGCTACGCTCTAAATCAGGGCAAGTCTTTAGCAATGCCTGCAAATCTTGGCGTTGTTCGGTGTGTGCCACCCAAAAAGCAACGTGTGTGAGGCGGTCATTAATGGGTGCGCTTTGTGTTAACGGGAGCGCGATATAATGCCGTAATAATCTGCCGCCTGCCGCTGTTTGCGTGTGGTCAATGACGGATAACAGACTGCCTTTTTTGCTCCCTGCCAGCGTGTGGGTGAGTTCCAGATTACGGCGGGTTGACGCATCAATTCTGAGGGCATGCTGTGCCCGAATGGTACGCGGCGCGGAGAGTTTGGGAATACCGCCTTTTTGCGTGAGGTGAATATAATTCAGCAAGGCGCCCGCAGCGGTTGTTTCACTGGGGGTGAAATCCCCAAACGCATCAAGGGTGGCAACGCCGTAAAATTGCTCCACATAGCGCAAGGTATTCGTGGGGTTAAAGGTGCTATCGGGCTGGAAGGAGAGCACGCTTTTCCACTGTCGCCAGAGGTCAAAAAAATCAGGATTTTGTTGCAGCTTTTGGGGGAGGAGAATTTCACTCGGATTGAGGGACGCGAGGACACTGCCAAGGTCTTTGGGGGTAGTAGACTGCGTGCAGAAATCGCCTGTGGAAAGGTCACACCATGCAACGGCAATGCCGTCTCTCAGCGTTGCAACCGCCGTAAGATAGTTATTGCTGTGGGCATCAAGAAGTGTGTCTTCGGTGAGCGTGCCTGCCGTGACAATCCGCACGACATCGCGCTTTACAATGGCTTTATAGCCGCGTTTTTTGGCTTCCGCAGGGTCTTCCAGTTGCTCACACAGCGCAACTTTATAACCCTGCTTAATGAGGTCAGGCAGGTAATTATCCAACTGATGCCACGGAATGCCGCACATGGCGATGTCTTCGCCTTGATGCTTGCCGCGTTTGGTGAGCTGAATCCCCAAAGCACTTGCCACTTTGGGGGCATCATCCAAGAAGATTTCGTAAAAATCACCCAAACGGAATAACAGCACGCAATCAGGATATTGTGCTTTAATCTCCAGATATTGCGCCATCATGGGCGTTATTTCAGGGGGGGTGTCTTCAAGGGCTGGGGACATAAGAAATAAAAGATTTATAAACAATAGGGGCGTACTATAATGCAATGGGCTGTTTCAGCAACCCTATAAACACGGAGTGTTCTTTTGCTTGGACGAGCCCTAAAATACGTTGTTATTGCTCTTATGCCTTTTATTGCGGCCACTGTTGCCATGGCGCAAAAAGGCATGTTGGATAGCTATGTTGCCTTATTCTTGTTCTATGCAACGGCGACGGGGATTCTGCTTGTCGTCTTGATGTTATTGGAGCGGTGGTTAGAGGTAACGCAGTATATTGATACAGTCTTTTCTCAAGCAAAACTGCCCTTGCCCAATACCACGGATTTAACGTCGTTAGACAAACTCCATGCCGTATTGGATTCTCGTAAACAAGGGGAGGAGTATGCACAGCGAAATATGATGGCGTTGGAAAATTTATTTGAACATCTGCCCGATGCGTTGTTGCTGCTTGATGGGTCAAGCAAAATAATTAGTGCAAACATAACGGCGCGTAAAATTTTGGGGCAACAGGTCGAGGGCAAGGGAATTGCGGCGGTGTTGCGTCATTCCCAAGCATTAAAAGCAATTGACGCCGCCGTTGCCGATGGCTTGCAGCATACCTTAGAAATGACGCTGAATGTGCCGCAAGAGCGGCATTATCAGGTGATTATCGAGGGTGTTGCGGAAAAGATCAATAATTCCATGCAGTTGTTGATTATTTTGCAGGATCAAAGCGCGGTTAAACAAGCGCAGCGTGCCCATGCCGATTTTATTGCCTACGCAAGTCATGAGCTGCGAACACCACTTACAGCCCTGTTAGGGTTTATTGAAACGCTGCAAGGGGCAGCCAAAGATGATCCCACAGCGCGTGCACAATTCCTTGGCATTATGCAAGAACAAGCAACGCGGATGAGTCGGTTGATTAATGATTTATTATCACTCTCGCGTTTAGAGCAAAAACACAACACGCTGCTAGAAAATTGTATTTTATTAGGGCCAGTTTTGCAATCAACCGTGGATGCGTTGCAAATAAAAGCGGCGCAAAAAGAGATGGCTATTTCTTGCTCTATCCCCCCTGCCTCTTTCGCTGTCTTGGGAGATGCAGACGAACTCATGCAGCTGTTTCAAAATTTGGTGGATAATGCGATTAAATATGGCACAGAAAAAACGGCTATTGAGATAGCCATAGAAAAAATTGACGATAAAGCCCTGTTGCCGGATTGGCCAGACGCGCTGCAATTACAGGCAGCCGAATTTGTGCGGGTATCAATTACCAATCAAGGAGAGGGCATCGCAACAGACGAAACCCCCCGTCTGACAGAGCGATTTTTTAGAGCCAGCAATGCACGTGCGGCAAGTGATACAGGGACGGGCTTGGGCTTAAGTATCGTCAAGCATATTGTTGCGCGACACAACGGACTTTTACACATCGAGAGCGTTTTGGGACGCAGCACAACAGTATGTGTGTATTTGCCGTTGATAAAATGATGGGGGATACGCACATTGACCCTGCGATGGTGTTGGAGGTGTTGGGACGATAACGTACAAAAAAGCTTGATTTAAATAAAATATATGATACTATATCTAAACTAATGCGCAAATTTATTTTTATAAAGGATTTTTTTATGAAAGATGATGCTGTAAGGGGGCTTGTCCAAAAACTTACCAATCTTGATGCACCAACAATCGCCGTGCTAGCGGCAAATCAGAATTTTGCAACAAACATTCAGCAAAAAGTTGTATATCCCTATCGTGCTCTCGATAGAGAGGTATCCTCTATGATTTCTTATCTCGCGGCATTTAAGGAACTGTCTGCACAGCTAGAGACGTTGCCCACAAAAATGCAAGAGCATGAAGCATCTGTCAGGGGGGGGGGGGGGCACAAGCCTACCTCGACGCGCATCCAGAATACGCAGCGTTACTCGCGGAAAAAGGAGCACTAAAACAAAAGCTTGAAATCTATTCTAGGCCAGCCTCTTTAGAAAGTCAGGGTAAAATAAAGTTGG
>JBILKT010000116.1:0-5634 GCA_044376545.1 Alphaproteobacteria bacterium | reverse complement strand
TCCCGTATACCCCGCTATTTTGGAGTGATGACAATTCCACCTAAGCTAATCACTGTGCCCTTCGGGCTTGTGTTTAGCAAGGTTCATTGGCTTGCGCGTGAAAAAGCGATGCTTTCTCCCTGCTCGCTGCGGAAAAATCTCAACTTTCTCCTCGCACGTTAGTTTCGGGACAAGCTCTAAGAACTGCCCTATACACTATACAGGCGGATGCGCGCGCACATACTCACGCAATACATTATTCATGCGCGTTTGCCAGCCTTTCCCTGTCGCACGAAAGGCCGTGATAACGGCTTGGTCATACCGAATTTTTACGGCGGTTTTGCGAGTCGTTGTGCGATCAAGGCGAATGAGTTTGTCGCCCTCATAAACAGCCGCATGCAGAAAGTGCCCTTCTCCTAATTCGGGGGCATCATCGGGATCAACCCACGTGGATTTGGTATCTCCGTTGCTCTTTATCATTCGCTTTCCTCATAGAAATAATTCGACGGTCTCCGTCTCGCTACATCCGCACAATCACTACAACTGTGCTATTGAGCACACCCATGGTGAAAAAACGCTTCTCACCATGCACTTCGACTGCTTCTACCGTATGCCTTTTGGCAAAGACTTCTGGGGCACGAGCAAAATCCAAACCACGTTCTTGCAAAGTTTTTTGACGTTTGACAGGATCGTAGGTAATTTTTACAGTCATGAGTGTACCCCCATTTAAGAAAAAAGCAAGGTGTTCTGGACTAAAATGTCACGGACTGAAATGTTCTGTACTTAAAAAAGACAACTGTTTTTTCACAAATATTGCGTTATAATCAGCGCTATGGATAAAATTCACGTCCCCTATTTGATTGAAATGCTGATTTTATTATCGGCTGCTGTCACCATTGCCCCGCTTTTTAAACGTTTGAAACTGAGTCCCGTACTTGCTTATTTATTGGCAGGATCGCTGATTGGTCCTTATGCCTTGGGCTATGTGAATGACATTCAATCGGTGCAAAATGTTTCTGAACTGGGGGTGATTTTCCTGTTGTTTCTGGTGGGGCTGGAACTGCCGCTGGAACGTCTGAAAGTCATGCGAAAGTTTGTGTTCGGTTTGGGCGCGGCACAGGTGATGTGCACCAGTTTTGTGATTGCAGCCATCGGTGTGATGCTGCACCTGCCCGTTCCAACAGCTATTGTCTTGGGCGGCGCGTTAGCGTTATCCTCGACGGCCTTGGTGATACAGCTCCTCTCGGAACGCCACGAATTAAACAGCCGTTACGGGCGTAAATGTTTTGCAATTTTATTATTTCAAGATTTAGCCGTGGTGCCGCTCCTTGCCATGGTGATGATTCTGGGGAATGACAACCAAGGAGCGGGAGTGCTGGGCACGCTTTTGACAGCATTTGGCAAAGCTATCGGCGCGATTGTGTTTATTGTGCTGTTCGGACGCTATGCCTTGCGTCCCCTCTATAAATATTTTGCCTCTGCCAAGAACAATGAGATTTTTACTGCTGCGAGCTTGCTGGTGGTGTTGGGTTTAAGCGCGATTACAGGTTTTATGGGGCTTTCCATGGCATTAGGCGCGTTTCTTGCGGGCATGATGATTGCGGAGACGGAATATCGCCATCAAGTGGAAATTAATATCCTGCCATTTTCTGGCTTGCTGTTGGGACTGTTTTTTATGTCCATCGGCATGACGATTGACTATAGTCTGATTGCAGATAAAGCCGCGCAAATCACCCTGATGGTGCTGGGGTTGATGGTACTCAAAGCCCTGATTATCATTGCGCTTACGTATGCTTTTGGCTTGGACATTCCCCTTGCGTTGCGCACAGGGGTGATGCTGTCGCAAGGCGGGGAATTTGCGTTTGTGGTCACGAAAGTTGCCATGACTGGCGGTGTGTTTTCGGAAGATCTCGGGCAAACGGTGTTGATTGTTGTTGCGCTCAGCATGGCACTAACCCCCCTTTTTATTGCCATTGTCGCAAAACTGACATCACACGCGGTGGCACAATCGAACAATTCCGTGGTGCTGGATAGCATTGCAAGTGACACCCACGGCATGAAAAATCATGTGATTATTGCCGGGTTCGGGCGCGTGGGTAAAACAGTTGCCGCCTTATTGGAAAAACAAAATATTCCGTATTTGGCCGTGGATGCCGACACCAAACAAGTGAGCGAAGCGAGCGAGCAGGGTTTGCCTGTATATTATGGGAATGCTTGTAATGTGGCTCTGTTAGAAGCAATTGGTGCAGACAGAGCCGTTCTTGCGGTTATAACGCTTGATTCAGCGGCACTGAGCCGCAAAACGCTCGAGGTGTTAAAGGCGCACTTCCCGCATATTCAAGTGTTTATGCGTGGTAAAAATGTGGTGGATTGCGGGGAACTTGAGGCATTGGGCGCAACGTTTGCGGTGTCTGAAGCGAGTAATGCGAGTGTCGTGTTAGGGCAGCAGGTGGTGAAAGTGTTGCAGGGGGGTGGTATACCAACCCCAGAAAGTTTCTGAAATTTTTGCTAGGGCGTATCATCAATTGAGATAGTATTATTTTCTTCTCATGCGTTAGTTGCGGTTAGATAAAGTGGACGCGCTCTTGATCTAAATCAAGGCGGATTTCTCTGCACGGCGTATCGTTGCGGCGATGATGTCGCTACGCAAAAAAATGACGATTATTCTGTGTCTGAAATTTGTCCTATTAACAGGCATTCAGCAGGCATTTTTCAGCGAGCGCGACAAAGTGATTGTTAATAAAGCCAGCCTGAATAGCCACCTTGGGCTACCAGTGCTCGCCCCAGTTTCAAAAAAAGGCTCTCCAAATGGTTGATATGGATGCTGTAAACCCAGCGCGACTACAATTTGCAGTAACGGCGTTGTACCATTTTTTGTTCGTGCCGCTGACACTGGGGCTATCGTTCCTGCTGGCGATTATGGAAACTGTGTATGTGATGACGGGTAAAACCGTGTGGCGCGACATGGTGAAGTTTTGGGGCACATTATTCGGCATTAATTTTGCCATGGGTGTTGCAACAGGGATTACCATGGAATTCCAGTTTGGGACAAACTGGGCGTATTATTCGCATTATGTGGGAGATATTTTCGGTGTGCCCCTTGCCATTGAAGGGCTGATGGCGTTCTTTCTAGAAGCAACGTTTGTGGGGCTGTTTTTCTTTGGTTGGAACAAACTATCGCGCTTGCAGCATTTGGTTGTTACGTGGTTGCTGGCAATTGGGGCGAATTTTTCAGCATTATGGATTCTGATTGCCAACGGATGGATGCAAAACCCCGTTGGATCGCGGTTTAATTTTGAAACCATGCGTATGGAGCTGCACTCGATGTACGAGGTGTTCTTCAATGAAGTGGCACAGGCAAAATTTGTGCACACGGTATCGGCAGGGTATGTAACAGGATCCATGTTTGTGCTTTCTATTAGTGCACTATACATGCTGCGTGGGAAACACACAGAGATTGCCAAGCGTTCGTTGGCGGTGGCGGCGAGTTTTGGCCTTGCGTCCGCTTTATCGGTGGTCGTCTTGGGGGATGAAAGTGGCTATACCACCTCTCACAACCAAAAAGCCAAATTGGCAGCCATGGAGGCAATGTGGAAGACAGAACCTGCGCCTGCACATTTCACGTTGCTTGGCATTCCTGATGAGGAAACCCAAACAACGAAATATGAGGTTAAAATCCCCTATATGTTGGGATTGATTGCTACACGCTCGCTTACTGAAGAAGTCCCGGGGATTCGCGAGATCGTGGCGGAAAATGAACAGCATATCAAGGAGGGGATTATTGCCTATCAAGCATTAGGAAGACTGCGTGCTGACAAAAATGATTTGGAGGCCAAAGCCCTGTTTGAGCAACATAGTGATAATTTAGGCTATGGATTGTTGTTGAAGCGTCAGCGGGATGATATTGAAAACGCTACGCCTGAACAAATTGCCGCGGCGGCTAAGGGCACGATTCCGCCTATCACGCCGCTGTTCTGGAGTTTCCGCTTTATGGTGGCAATCGGCTTGTTCCAGATTGTTTTGTTTGCGGCGGCGTTCCGTGTGTTTAACTGGAAACAGCGGTATCCACGCTGGTTGCTACGGGTGGCTGTATTATCGCTCCCCTTGCCGTGGATTGCGAGTGAGCTCGGCTGGATTGTGGCGGAAGTCGGGCGGCAGCCATGGGCAATTGACGGTGTGTTGCCAACCTTCTTAGGCGTGAGTAGTGTTTCTCCCGCCCACGTTTGGGCAAGCTTTGCGGCTTTTGTGGTGTTTTACTCTGCTCTGCTTATTGTCGACATCACGCTGATGATAAAATACGTTAAATTGGGGCCTGTGGCTGGTGCTGCTGAACCCAAGATGCGTACTGTGCCTGCTGAATAAGGATAGTTTTTATGATTCCCGAGACAATGATGCTTGATTACGAAACGCTGCGGGTTATCTGGTGGTTGCTGTTAGGTGTTTTATTAATCGGCTTTGCCGTGATGGATGGCTTTGATATGGGTGTGGGGGCGTTACTGCCTTTCATCGCCAAAACAGAGTCGGAACGTCGCGAAATGCTGAACAGTGTAGGGCCTGTATGGGAAGGCAATCAGGTGTGGTTACTGCTCGGGGCGGGGGCAGGGCGATTGCATTAGAAAAAATAACCAATTGAAAAATAATGGTTTTTCAGAATTTCAACATTAAAGCCTATCGCGTAACGTATTGTTTTTAAAGGAATAAAATTTCTAATGCGATTGCCCTGGGGGCGGGGGCGATTTTTGCCGCGTTTCCGCCAGCCTATGCGTTGGCATTTTCAGGATTTTACTTGGCGATGCTGGTCGTTTTGCTGTCTCTCATCGTGCGCCCTGTAGGCTTTAAGTTTCGCGGAAAAATTGATAATGCCCGTTGGCGTGCAGTGTGGGACTGGTGTGTATTCACAGCGGGTTTTGTGCCTGCCTTGGTATTTGGTGTGGCGGTGGGCAATTTGCTTTCAGGGGTGCCGTTTCATTACGAACAGGATATGCGAATCGTTTATGATGGGAATGGTTTAACAGAGTTATTGCATCCGTTCGCGCTGTTGTGTGGCGTGGTGAGTTTATCCATGCTGGTGGGGCATGGTGCGATTTACACCGCCATTAAAACGGAAGGGGCACTTTATGAACGGGCGCGTAAAGTCGCGGTTATTGCACCATTGATTGCTTTAACGGTATTCACGGTGGTGGGATTGTGGCTCACGGTGTATGAGGGGTATAGTATTACGAGCGGTGCAGACAGTTTTGGTGCCTCTACGCCTTTTGCTAAGACAGTGCTACAGGTGAAGGGTGGATGGCTGCATAACTATCAAGCGATGCCGCTCACGAAAGCGATTCCTGTATTAGCCTATCTTTCTGGTTTGTTGACTATCATTTTGGCACGCAAGGGTAGGGTAGGGACAGCATTTATCAGCAGCGGTTTAATGCTAGCAAGCATCATCGGTACAGCGGGTTTCAGTCTGTTTCCTTTTTTGATTCCGAGCACAACCAACCCCGATATAAGCTTAACCATTTGGGATGCAACCAGCAGTCGTAATACCTTATACCAACCCCATTAAATTTCTAAAACTTTCTGGGCCCCTGCCTGCGCAGGGGATTCGCTCGGAGAACGCACTCACTCAGGACGAATCCCCTGCGAAGGCAGGGGCCCAGTTCCTTTAGT
>JBILKT010000115.1:0-5766 GCA_044376545.1 Alphaproteobacteria bacterium | reverse complement strand
GCGATGCTGCGTGCCTGCTCCACGCTGAGTTTCTGGCAGTCGCCAATGGTTTTGCGGCGATAGCGGTTTTCATCGTTGGTGTAGTTGATGATAAACGTCTTTTTGCCGCGTTCGGTAACTACCACGCCGAAGCCTTTGAGTTCTGTATCCCAGTAAAACTCTTTTTGTGCGGACGTTGGCGGCTCTACAGCGTCAACAAACTTGCGGGTGATTTTCTGGACGGGCATAGGCGGCTCATTGTTTGTGTCAAAAAGCGGTGGATTCCGCTGCTGTGACTACCGCTTCATTCTCCATTTATATCAACTGGTTAATGCTGCTTGTTCAAAGTTAATAGCATGATTTTGTTTTGGTTTATTGCGGGCGGTGATGGTGGATTCATAGTGGTTTTGATGTTCAAAACTAAGCACCCCGCCCTCGCCGAACACAGGGTAACGCACTTTTGCTCGAAGCCCCGGCCCCAACTTGGCAAACACCGGTCCATAACCGACAGACCGCCAGTGATTGAGATTGCTCTCTGACATCGCCCAACGCTCCGCCAGTTGCTGTGGGGTCAGGAAAATATTCTGTATCAGCGGATTAAACTGGTGACGTTGGAAAAACCGCTGCAAGTCTTCCAGCACAACTGGTAAATCGCTGGTTTTGAGAGTATCAATCGGGATAATGCTCATTGTGCGCCTCCCACGGGTTTGACATCCGCCAAGGCTTTGAGAACAGCGAACATGTAATCATAGCTGCCTTCGGGCACTTGGTTGAACAGCCGCAGGAAGCGCAAGGAAGCGGGCGGCATGACGGCATCTTCGGTGTTTTTGCCCTGTGCGGGGAAGAATACCGCCACCTTGACGCCGAACAGGTCGGCGAAGTGGTAGAGCCTACCAGCGGTGATGCGATCAATGCGGTTTTCGTATTTTTGAATCTGGCTGCTGCTAACGCCAGCGCTTTTGCCCAGCGTTACTTGGCTGACACCCTGCGTGATACGCAGGAATTTTAATTGGTCGGCGGCGTAGCATAAAACAAGTTATTAATTTCCAATGCAATATTGTAAATATAATCTATTACTTGGATAACATCTTCATGGCTTATTTTCTGCATCTCTTGCAGTCCATAATTTTCTATCATATCAAACTGATGGGTAATTTGATGTCGACGTTTAGAAATAACATCAAGCTGCTTATCACTTTTGGTATTGTTATTTATCCTTTGCCAAATATCCTCTATACCACAGTAACTCATAGCCTTTTTGATTTGCTTTGAATCTTGAAATGGCATTTGTTCTAATCTTGATAAAACATAGCGCATGAAAGAGGTACGACCATCATCCAAGGTTCCTTGAGAAAACTCTCGGCAAGTTTTAGTTTCAACTTGCATAATAAACTCTTGTTTTGACGTTCTTTTCCCATCATAAGTTTCCATTATGCCGTGTAATGTAAGTTGTCTTACAAAATTATCTAAGGCAGCAATGACCATAACCCATTGAAATCTATAAATATCACTTACATCAACAACGGGAGTGAAATTTACGCCATGGATAATACTGGACATAGAACGAATACGTTCTACGTTTTTTTCAAACACTTTGAATTGGGGTGACATCAGTTAATTTCAATATCGTATCAGTTAGGCTGGAAAAATCATTACGGAAGGTTTCTACGTTGCCTCCTTGTCCTTTTAATACCACTCCTGTGGAGCCTAATTCTTCTTGGGTTAAACAAAAAACAGGTTTCTGGTGTTCTTGTGCCTTGCTAATCAAGGACTGAAAATCTTTAATTTGAATGAGCGGATCACTGATAATCACCCCTGCATTTTCGTAAGTTTCTTTGTCCAGCAAAAAATCAGCAGCTTTTAGTTGTGGAAGCAATGAATTTTTCATCTCCACAGAAATTTTATCAATCCAATTTTGAAAAAAAGCACTAGGATTCCCCTTCCTAGTATTAAATCGTTGCATAATATATCCAATCATTTTTGGATGTATTTTGGGGAATGGGTACTCGGCAGTTTCAAGAAAATCAAGTTTTTGCAATTCAGTTAACCATTTTTTCCATCGCGGCAATGTATCTGCTAGCGAGCTAATAGCCATCATTGAGAAAAAATCTGGAGCCATTGGAATAATAAAAAATTCACTGGTCATTAATAGGTTTTGATTTAGGGGTCCCAAGCTTGGACTCATGTCAATCAAAGCATAATCTATGTCATATTTCTTAGCTGTTTCAGAAATAAGATACCGAAATGATCCAGGTAAATTTCTTAAAGTTGAAAGGCTACCCGATATTTGTTGTGCAACACCTAATGACGTTTCATACTCTGCAAGTCCCACATGACCTGGCAACAGGAAAAGTCCTTTCCTATCCTTTATTTCATGACATTCAACAGGCTGAATAAGCGAAGGCTTCCCCTCAAATGCTGGTCTAAGTGCATCGCGAATATTCGTCGGCTTATTAGCAGTTGATGACTGGTACAGTTTTTCTATAGGGCTCTCTGTATCATCTCCCTCTGTCCCAATCGAAAGTCCAGTAAGATTGCATTGAGGATCGCAATCAACAAGCAGAACTTTTTTCCCTTTCTCAGCCAACATCCAGCCAATATTAAAGGCTGTTGTCGTCTTACTAACGCCACCTTTATGATTAAAAAATGCAATTTGTTTATAGGTCATGGTGCATACTTTTTTCTAATTTTTTGTATTCTGTATTTTTGTATTATCTTTAAATTAGACTTGCAACTTTTTTAGCACACTTAATGATGAGTACGAAGCCAAAGGCATCGCTGATGCAAACTGTCGCGGCCTTAACCACGACCAGTTCCGTGTCGCTGACAGGATGTTCAGCCTCTACGCCCGCACGGTGTTGCTGCCCGCGCAGGGCAGCCTGCTGCAGGTGCGGGTTGATACCAGCACCACACCCGCAGCGTTCCAGATTGAACGCTGCATGCAGCCCGCCGACGTTGTCGGCTTAAAATTATTTTGCGCGCAACGCGCGCGGACCACGACTACCAGCACATCGCGCAGCAACTCAACACCGGATCGCTGGAGATTGTGGAAGCCATCTGCTGTCAAGGCTACACGCTGGGGGACGTTGAGACAAGCAAGGCATGGCGCAAGGGGTACGCGATTGTGCGCTTGCGCGAGGCACTGGATGAGTTGGCGGGGGTGTGGCGACGGCGTAAAAAATAACCACTTGACAAGTGGTGCACCTCTTGCGTAGGATTTTTTCATCGTGGTGAGTTGCGCTTGATGCTTGGCATCGCCCCCGCCGTACTCGTTCCTCCTCCCTTCCATCGCTGCCCCTGCCCAAAAACCAAGGTACTCCCTGCCGTGTGGTGTATGCGGGTGGCTCGCCGACGTTGTCGGCTTAATAATATATTTGCGTGCAACGCACGCGGGGCGCGGGATTTCGCTAGCGTCACCACGAAAAACTTACTTGACAACTTGACATCACTTTCCAGCATTTCTGCGGGTTTTGATGTCAAGTAGATGTCAAGTAGCTGTCAAGTAAGCGTCAAGTTACTTGACAAAATCACCTGACACTTTCCGCTCTCAAAAAAATCCTCAGCGAAAAAATTTGTGCATGTCTTGGCTTTATGTGCCGCCCGCGCGCGTTGCGCGCTAATTTTAATTTAGTCGGCAACGCCGACGGGGGCGGGCTTGAGCTTGGTCTCAAGCTTGCCGAACCAACAGCAAAGTTGGTTTGTGCTGTCGAGGGGGAAGCCTATGTCGCCAGCCTCCTTGTCGCGCATATGGAAGCAGGACGGCTGGATCAGGCGCCTATCTGGTCTGATGTTAGAACCTTCGATGGCAAGCCATGGCGTGGCAAAATCGATTGCATTACTGCCGGATATCCGTGCCAGCCGTTCAGCATCGCAGGGCGCAAGCGAGCCGACCAAGACCCCCGCCACCTGTGGCCACACGTTGCCCGCATTGTCGGCGAGTGCCAACCCCACTGGTGCTTTTTCGAAAACGTTGCCAACCATCTATCGCTGGGATTTGAACAGGTCTGTGATGACTTGGGCAACATGGGTTACCAGATTGCGGCAGGCTTGTTTAGCGCGGAAGAAGTGGGTGCGCCGCACCGCCGCGAGCGGTTGTTCATCGTGGCCTACCGTGCGCGTGTCATCGGCGAACGGGGCATCAGCGCGGGAGATTGCAGCGGGCAACCCGAAACAGCGGTTGGAAGTGGGTGTGGTGAATTGGGCAACACCGAACACGCTGGATCACTTGCCGCAACGGAGTGCGGAGGCGATGGAACGCCTGATGGGCAAAGGGGGACACCGCGAAGGCAGCACACGCCCAAGCAACTTGCGGGAGCAGATTTTGTGGCCGACCCCACGGGCACAGAAGGTCTCCTCGGAAAACCCAGATGCGTGGAGTGCACGCCAGCAAGCGGGCAAGGTGGCGACCCCGCCTTTGCCGTTGGCGGCGGCACTATGGCCGACCATCACCGCGCAGGATGCGAAGAACAATGCTGGGGCGAGCCAGTTTCAGCGCAACACCAAGCCGCTGAATGTGGAGGCAGCCTTGCACTGTTCCCACCCCACCCCGACGGCGACTGGAGCAGCGTCCCAGCCCATCTTAAACCCAGCGTTCACCGAATGGCTGATGGGCTGGCCTATCGGGTGGACAGAATCCGCGCCTGCGGTAACGGGGTGGTGCCGCTGGCAGCAGCATATGCGTGGCGCACTCTGCGCGCTTGTTTTGATGCGTGAGGACTATGAACGATTTACAAATCCAGCACTATCCGCTTGAGCGGCTGATTCCCTACGCCCGCAATGCGCGGACGCACGCGGATGAACAGATCAGCCAGATTGCAGGCAGCATCGCCGAGTTTGGGTTCGTCAATCCTATCCTTATCGGGGATGACAACGTTATCATCGCGGGGCACGGGCGATTGATGGCGGCGCAGCGGTTAGGTCTCAAAACGGTGCCGGTGATTATGCTGGCGCATCTCAGCGAAACCCAACGCCGAGCGTTGGTCATCGCCGATAACAAAATCGCCGAAAACGCGGGGTGGGATGAGGAGATGCTCCGCCTTGAGCTGCAGGCGTTGAATGATGCGGATTTTGATCTGGATATCACGGGGTTTGATTTTGATGACCTTGAACGGTTGCTGGGCGGCGCTGCCCAAGAAAACCAAGGTCTCACCGACGATGACGCCGCCCCCGAAGTTCAAGAAAACCCTATATCGCAGCCCGGCGACCTGTGGCTGCTCGGAGATCACCGTGTGCTTTGCGGCTCAGCCACGGTGCTGGCGGATCTGGAAAAGGTCATGGATGGCAACCTTGCCGACATGGTTTTTACCGATCCGCCTTACAATGTTGATTATGGCAATACCGCCAAGGACAAGATCAGGGCAAAAGGCGGCAAAAAAGCTGGCCGAACGATTATGAACGACAACCTCGGTGAGGGATTCGAGCAGTTTTTGTACGATGCGTGCGTTAACCTGCTGAGCGTCTGCAAGGGCGCGGTGTATGTGTGCATGAGTTCCAGCGAACTCGACACCCTGCAATCCGCCTTCCGCAAGGCGGGCGGCAAATGGTCAACCTTCGTTATCTGGGCGAAAAATACCTTCACGCTGGGGCGATCTGATTATCAGCGGCAGTATGAGCCGATTCTCTACGGATGGAAGGAAGGCACAGAGCACTTCTGGTGCGGCGCACGCGATCAGGGCGATGTGTGGTTTTTTAATAAGCCCCAGAAAAATGACTTACACCTCACCCCCAGGGCAATCGCATTAGAAAACACACAAAGTCAATAGGAAATTTGGGTTCATAAGAGCTTTC
>JBILKT010000114.1:0-5783 GCA_044376545.1 Alphaproteobacteria bacterium | reverse complement strand
TGTGTTTCAGAACAAGCCCTTGCAACTTTTGTATTGGTATGTGGATTTGCCCAATAATCAACAGCTGTATACAACCTTGCGTAATGTTAAAATGAATGAGGAGATGCCACAAGGGCTGTTTACCTTTAAAAGCCCGCGATTTAATAAGGGAGCGGGTGCGCCGAGGTAGGGCAGGGGGCAGGGTGTCGTCAATGCTCACCGTTTTTTCCAACAATACCGCGCACTTTTGCGGCAAAACCTTTCGTTGTGCCTTGGGTAAAGGCGGCATTACGCATGACAAAAAAGAGGGCGATAACGCAACGCCTATCGGGCGATTTCCGTTGCGGTGCGTGTATTATCGCCCCGATGTGTTTAGCCCGCCCAAAACAGGCTTGCCGCTTTACGCGCTCACCCCTGAAGATGGTTGGTGTGATGATATCACCTCCCCCGATTATAATACATTTGTAAAACTCCCTCATCCTGCACGGCATGAAAAATTGTGGCGGGATGATGCGGTGTATGACCTGATTATTGTGGTGGGCTATAACGATGCACCTGTTGTGCTGGGCAAAGGCAGCGCGATATTTATCCATATCGCCCGAGAGAATTTTGCGGGCACAGAAGGCTGTGTTGCCTTTACGAGAGAAGATTTGGAGTGGATTGTTGCGCGGTTGGAGGCGGGGGCGGAGATGGAGGTTGTGCAGGAGGCTTCAAGTTAGGATAAATAAACTTTTTGGATATAAAAATAAAAAACAATAACTAATAAGTTGATTTTTTTTTTGCTTTTTGATATGCTGAAAATAGATTGTTGACTGCCTTGAGTAGTCTAGTGCCCTTGTGGCCTCTAACCATAACAATCGAATTGTTCTTTATTCGAGGATGATCAAATATGATCAAAAAAGTCGTTTATGACTGCGCAGTATTTGGATTTGCTGCGTCATGCTTGGGGGCCTTGATTACCCTATCTATCTTGAGTATGCCGAGTCCTTGTCTGTCCACAAAGGCTACGCAACTCGCAAGTCGAGCCATTGTTTTTGGACTATTATCGTCCGCCGTAATAGCGTTCTGCTCGTGTGAAGAAGAACTAAACTAAAAGACTCATAGAGTGGAGTGCCACTGAAAAACTAAAAGAGCTCTTGCATCGCCCGTAAGGGCTCTTTTTTTATCTGGGATTTTAGGGTGTTTTATGCAGGCGGTTTATTAACCACACACTGCACAGGCAGGGTCTTTTGCAACACGCACCGTTTGCCCCCGCATGGTCAGTGCATCAAAAGTAAAGAGTGTTTTGCCTGATTCCGCACCCAGCCCCAAAATTTCTTGTATAACGGCGGTTGCTTGGAGTGTGCCTGCAATCCCCGCAATGGGGCTGAGCACGCCATTTTCCGCGCAATTGCCTGTTGCGGCTTCTTCAGGTGTTTCTCCATAGAGGCACTGATAACACGGGTATCCCCCCCCATTTTCTTTGAAAACCAAAGGACTGGCCCCCAGCTTTTGCTGGGGATTCGTTCCGTTTTTGCATACTCGCGTCGAATCTCCTGCGCAGGCAGGAGTCCAGAAATCCTGTATATTACTAAGCGAATTAGAATCATCCCCTGCATACGGCTTAAACGTCATCAGTTGGATGCTAAACCCTGTAACAGCAGCAGAAACCAGCGGTTTTTTGTGCGTATAACACAACCTGCCTAACAACAGGCGCGTTGCGAAATTATCGCTGCCATCGGCGATGATGTTATAGTCGTTGAGCAACGCAGCATGGTTCTCCGTAAAGCGGGTGGGGGTGGGGACGCAGTGCACATCAGGGTTGAAGCGGTGCAGTTTTTCTGCGGCAACCACCGCTTTTTGTTTGCCAATATCGTGTTCTGTATACAGAATCTGCCGTGCGAGATTGGATGCTTCCACAACGTCATCATCCATAATCCCCAGTGTACCAACCCCCGAGACAGCAAGGTATTGCAAAGCAGGGCATCCCAACCCGCCCGCCCCAATATAGAGCACCTTGGCGTTAAGGAGCGCTTGTTGCCCTTTGCTGCCCACGTCAGGCAAGAGGATATGGCGGGAATAGCGGTCAATTTGGGAAGCGGTGAGAGGCATAGAGAGGTTTTAGGTTTTCGGGGTTCGGTTTTAGGGATCAGAGAAAATGCTTGACACCGAAAACCGCTCTTCCTTATTCCAACCCATCAAACAACGCTGTCGATAAATACCGCTCCGCAAAGGACGGTATAATCACCACGATTTGCTTACCTTTATTTTCAGAGCGAGCGGCAACACGGAACGCGGCGGCAAGAGCTGCGCCGCTCGAGATGCCCACCGCTAAGCCTTCAAGGATCGCCGCCTCGCGGGCGGTTTTAAAGGCATCCTCGTTGCTCACCTGCACCACTTCATCAATAACATTTTTGTCCAAAATATCGGGAATAAACCCTGCGCCAATCCCTTGAATTTTATGCGGGCCTGCCGCGCCGCCGCTGAGCACGGGGCTGTCGACTGGCTCTACCGCAATGATTTTGACAGAGGGTTTTCGGGCTTTCAGCACTTGTCCCACGCCTGTAATTGTCCCGCCTGTGCCAACCCCACTGATGAGAATATCAACTGCGCCTTTTGTATCCAGCCAGATTTCTTCTGCGGTGGTGGCGCGGTGAATCGCAGGGTTCGCATCGTTTTTAAATTGTTGCAATAACAGCGCATCAGGCAGGCTGGCGACAAGCTCTTCTGCCTTAGCAATCGCGCCTTTCATGCCAAGCGGGGCGGGAGTGAGTTCCAACTGTGCGCCAAGCAATTTCAGCATTTTGCGGCGTTCCACCGACATGCTCTCAGGCATGGTGAGAATGAGTTTATAGCCCTTGGCGGCGGCAACAAACGCTAACGCAATCCCTGTGTTGCCCGAAGTTGGCTCAACCAACACCGTGCCTGCTTTCAGTTTGCCACTTTTTTCAGCGGCTTCAATCATGGCAAAACCAATACGGTCTTTGACAGAAGAGAGCGGGTTGAAAAATTCCAATTTCGCCACAACGTCTGCCACGGCGCCGTGTGCTTTTGCGAGTTTCGCAACGCGGACAAGCGGGGTGCCGCCGATGGTATCAAGGATGCTGTCATAAATTTTGCCGCGATGAAAGGGGGTGGTGTCAGGAGTTTGTTGTGCGGGATTGGAAAGGGCAGTCATAAAAAACCTCTTTTTACTATATCGAGTGTGACCAGAACAATACGGGGTGTAATGGCATAAGTCTAGTTATTTTGTATGATATTATGCCGCAAGTCCCGTCGACCCAAACCCGCCTGTCCCACGAGCGGTTTCCTCTAAGCTATCTGTTTGCTGCCATGATAGCTGTTCTACTTTAGCGAGAATCAGTTGTGCAATCCGCATACCCCTTGTGATAGTGAACGCTTCATTGCTCAAGTTCACCAGCAAAACTTTAATTTCCCCACGATAATCCGCATCAATGGTTCCAGGGGCATTGAGCACGGTCACGCCATTTTTAAAGGCAAGCCCTGAACGCGGGCGAATCTGCACTTCATAGCCTTCTGATAACGCAATCGCAATCCCTGTCGGGACAAGTACGCGTTGTAACGGTTGCAAAATAAGGTCTGCATCAATGGCGGCGAGTAGGTCTGCACCCGCACTTTGGGAGGTTGCATATTGCGGCAAGGGTAAGTTTGCGCCATGTTCAAGAATTTGCACAGAGACGGGTATTGTCATAAAATTTCTTTCTCTATTAACGCAATAAGCTTTTGGGCGATGGTTTGCTTTGGCAGCATCCCCCACGTTTGCACCTCTTGTTCTAGCAAAACGGTCACCGCATTGCAATCATCTCCGAATACGGGATTGCTTTGGGAAATTTCATTCAGCACCAACCAATCACAGCCTTTGCGGTGTTTTTTTGCCCGTGCATTCTCTAACGCATTGCTGGTTTCCGCCGCAAAACCAATGACTAAGCGGGGGCGTTGCTCCTCCGTGCATAATGCCTCTAGAATATCAGGGGTTTGGGTGAGTTCCAACGTCAGGGTATCACTGGTTTTTTTCAGTTTTTCTAAAGGAATATTGCGCATTTGCCAATCAGCCACCGCTGCTGTACAAATCGCTATATCCACAGGGAGCGCGTTGATACACGCCTCCAGCATCGCTTGCGCGGTGGGCGCATGAAGGGCGATAACCCCCTCAGGCAACGACACGTCAACATGCCCATGCACCAGCGTGACGGTTGCGCCTGCCTGCACAAGGGCGGTTGCAATGGCAATGCCTTGTTTGCCGCTGGAATGATTGCTGATAAACCGCACAGGATCAAGCGGTTCGCGGGTTGCCCCCACCGTGACAAGTGCCGTGAAGCCGCGTAAGGGTTGCGCTGCTTTCAGCTCCTCTTCTATAAAACTGATAATATCGTCAATCTCAGGGAAACGTCCTGCGCCCACTTCCCCGCACGCCATTTCGCCACTGGCAGGGGGAATAACCGTAATACCGCGCCGTTCCAGCGTTTCGATGTTGTCGAGGGTGGCGGGGTTCTGCCACATTTGCGGGTTCATCGCAGGGGCAATAAGAATCGGTTTATCGGTTGCAAGCAGCACGGCAGTTGCAAGGTCATCCGCTCTGCCGTTTGCCATTTTGGCGATGAAATCCGCACTCGCGGGGGCAACCAGTACCAGATCAGGCGCGCGGGCAAGTTTGATATGCCCCATCTCGGCTTCATCGGTGACGGAAAATAATTCTGTATAGACTTTCTCCCCGCTGAGGGCAGAAACGGAGAGTTCCGTGATAAATTCCGCGCCGCCTTGGGTGAGAATACAGCGTACAATCGCGCCTTGCCGCCGCAATTCTCTGATAACATCGAGTGCTTTATAGGCGGCGATGCTTCCCGTAATAATGAATAATATCTTTGTGTTGTGTAGCATAATTAAATTTTTACATGAAGTTCTTGGGCGAGAATATCGTGCAGCGTTTGCTCCCCCCGCGTACTCACCCATGTATCATTTTGCCACACAAAATGCCACGCACCGCTCAACGGTGACGAGAGCCACAATTGTTCGGTGGGCGCATGTTTATGGAGCACGTATTGTTTGCCCTGCTCGTCCTCAAGGGTAAGGATTTCGCCCGCCCAATCCACGCTATAGGCATCCCCAAGGGTATTTTCCACGGCATCCGCAATGGCATCCAGCGTTTGTGTCGCCTGTTTTTGAAAAGGCATCCTTGCATCTTTCTGTTAAGGACAGTAACTATGTAGCCTATCTACTGTATCAAAAAAAACAAAGAAAAAATATGTTCTCTGCTCTTCTCAATGCCCTGTTTGGTTCTGCAAATGATCGGGTGGTCAATCGCTTTAAGGCAACCGTACAGCAAATCAACGCCCTTGAGGCAACCATCGCGCCGTTGTCTGATCCTGCCCTCCAAGCAAAAACTGCCGTCTTTAAAGATCAACTGAGCAAGGGTAAAACGCTCCATGATATTCTGCCCGAAGCGTTCGCGGTGGTGCGGGAAGCGTCTAAACGCACGTTGGGTTTGCGTCCCTTTGATGTGCAGCTGATTGGCGGAATTGTGCTGCATAACGGCATGATTTCTGAAATGAAAACAGGCGAGGGGAAAACGCTGGTTTCCGCGCTGCCCGCCTACTTAAACGCGCTCACGGGCAAGGGTGTGCACATCGTCACCGTCAATGACTACCTTGCAAAACGCGATGCCGAATGGATGGGGAAAATCCACCGTTTCTTGGGGTTGTCGGTGGGCTGCATCGTCAATGGCTTGAATGACACGCAGCGACGCGAGCAATATGCGTGCGATATTACCTACGCCACCAACAACGAACTCGGGTTTGATTATCTCC
>JBILKT010000113.1:0-5784 GCA_044376545.1 Alphaproteobacteria bacterium | reverse complement strand
TTATATTTTAATGTGCGCCAAGATGGGCGGGTGCTGCGCAAGGCTATTCACCTTGTTTTGGGGCTTGATGCCGCTGGAAAACGCGATGTTCTGGGTCTTTGGGTGGCAGAAGGTGCCGAAGGTGCAATGAAGTCTCTTGTTTTCCCTCTAGACAATAAAGGTGTTATTTTGTAATCATCTGAAACGCTATAATTCCTTCGCGCAATAACAATTCTAAGGGCAGTCATGAAAATTGCGGTTTTAAAAGAAAAGAAGCATCTTGAAGCACGGGTTGCGGCATCTCCTGAGACGGTGAAAAAATTTATCGCATTGGGCGCAAGTGTGATCGTGGAAAAAGGCGCGGGCGACGCGTCTTCTTATAGCGACACTGCCTATAAAGACGCAGGGGCGACCATTGCCGCCAATGCCAAAGCGGCGGTGGGCGATGCGGATATTATTCTCAAAGTCCAAGCCCCTGAAGAAAAAGAGACATTCTTGGAAGAGGCTAAAGAAGGCGCGATTCTCGCTGCTATTCTCGCGCCATTTGATAATAAAGAGCAACTCAAAGACTATGCGGCAAAAAAACTCTCTACCTTCGCGCTAGAGCTTATTCCGCGTATCACCCGCGCGCAAGCGATGGATGTATTGTCTTCGCAAAGTAACTTGGCGGGCTATCGGGCGGTTATTGATGCGGCAACGGAATATGGGCACGCCTTCCCGATGATGATGACGGCCGCGGGCACGGTTGCCCCTGCAAAGGTGTTGGTGATGGGGGCAGGGGTTGCAGGGTTGCAAGCCATTGCTACTGCGCGGCGGTTAGGCGGGGTGATTTCTGCGTTTGACGTGCGGGCAGCCGCCAAAGAACAAGTGCAAAGTTTGGGCGCAACATTCGTTGAGGTGGATGCCGCTGCTGATGCCGAAACCAAAGGCGGCTATGCCAAAGAAATGACGGAAGAATATAAGCAAAAACAGCAAGCCAAAATCCATGAGACGATTAAGAAAATGGATATTGTGATTTGCACGGCGTTAATCCCCGGAAAACCCGCGCCGATTCTCGTTACCGAGGCGATGGTGAAAGACATGAAGGCGGGTTCGGTGATTGTGGACTTAGCGGCAGAGCGTGGCGGCAACTGTGAACTCACCGAATATGGTAAAATCGTTGAAAAACACGACGTGAAAATTGTGGGGCATGCCAATGTGCCGAGCCGTATTGCGGCAGATGCGAGTGCTCTTTACGCAAAGAACGTGCTGAATTTCATCACGTTGTTGATTGATAAAGCCGAGAAAAAAATCTCTATCCCGCTAGAAGACGAGATTATCAAAGGCACGTTGCTGACCCATCAGGGTGCGATTGTGCATTCGCAATTTCTGAATTGATACTTAAAATACGGTGTTAGGTTTTCGGTTTTCGGTGTTAAGAAAGATACGTTTTTCTTGACCAAAACCTAACACCGAAAACCTAAAAGCAAGGAACACGTAATGACCACCCAAGAAAATCTTATCCAGCAAGCGGATGTTCTCACCAATAAAGCCGCTGACCTTGCCAATGAAATTATGCTATTTTCCTCAAAAGTAGCGGTATTCAGCGCAAACGGTGCAGGGCACGGCAGCCCGTTTATCACGAGCTTAACCGTGTTTATGCTTGCCTGTTTTGTGGGCTATTATGTGGTGTGGCGCGTAACACCTGCCTTGCACTCGCCGCTTATGGGCGTGACCAACGCGATTTCCTCCGTGATTATTGTGGGCGCATTGATTGCGGCAGGCGGCGGCGAAGGCAGTGCTTTTGCAAAAGCCATGGGCTTTTTTGCGGTATTGCTTGCCTCTATCAATATCTTCGGTGGCTTTATTGTAACACAGCGGATGTTGCAAATGTTTAAGAAGAAAACAAAGTAGGGCATGAGGCAGCAGGTATCAGGCATTAGGAAAGTGAAGATTTATCCCTGATGCCTAATGCCTAACGCCAGATGCCTTACCCTCTCTCTACTCAGGAAACTCTATGTCTAATCTCTCTGCTCTCCTTTATCTCGCGGCTTCCGTGCTGTTTATTCTCGCGTTGCGCGGCTTATCCTCACCTGAAAGTGCCCAAAAAGGTAATATGTATGGTATGGTGGGGATGGCGATTGCCATTGGTACGACGTTGGCGTTACCAAACGTGCAAAGCTACACGCATATCGTGATTGCTATTGCGTTGGGCGGTAGCATCGGTGCGGTGATTGCAAAACGTATTAAAATGACGGCGTTACCGCAACTTGTTGCCGCGTTTCATAGCTTGGTTGGCTTGGCAGCTGTTTTTGTGGCGATTTCTGCCGTGTATTCCCCTGAAGCCTTAGGTATCGGGACGAAAGGGCAGTTGCACCTTTCTAACCTGATTGAAATGAGCATCGGGCTTGCGGTGGGCGCGATTACGTTTACGGGGTCGTTGGTGGCGTTTGGTAAACTCCAAGGCCTCATCGGCGGTAAACCACTGACATTCGGTGGGCAGCATTTCTTTAACGCCTTGTTAGGCTTGGGCTTGGTTGCAGGCACGGTGTTGTTTGCAGGTACAGAATCCACGTTCTTTTTCTGGGGCATTCTGCTGATTGCGTTGCTGTTAGGCTTCTTGCTGATTCTCCCCATCGGCGGGGCGGATATGCCCGTTGTGGTGTCCATGCTCAACTCTTACTCTGGTTGGGCGGCGTGCGGCATTGGCTTCACCCTGCAAAATAACCTGTTGATTATCACTGGGGCGTTGGTTGGCTCGTCAGGCGCGATTCTTAGCTATATTATGTGCAAAGGCATGAACCGCTCTATCTTCAACGTGATTTTGGGCGGCTTTGGTGGCGATACGGCAACAGCAGGCGCGGCTGCATCCCACGGTGATAAGTCAGTAAAATCAGGTAGCGCGGAAGATGCAGCATTCATTATGAAAAATGCCTCGTCTGTGATTATCGTCCCCGGATACGGCATGGCGGTTGCCCAAGCGCAACACGCCCTCAAAGAAATGGGCGATTTGCTGAAAAAAGAAGGTGTATCGGTAAAATACGCAATTCACCCTGTGGCGGGTAGAATGCCGGGGCATATGAATGTGTTGTTGGCAGAAGCGAATGTACCGTATGATGATGTGTTTGAATTAGAAGACATTAACCGCGATTTCGGTAGTGCCGATGTGGCGTTTGTGATTGGTGCGAACGATGTGACAAACCCTGCGGCAAAAACTGATCCCACCAGTTCCATTTACGGCATGCCCATTCTCGATGTGGAAAAAGCAAAAACGGTGTTGTTCATCAAGCGTGGCATGGCAGCAGGCTATGCAGGGGTGGAAAATGAGTTGTTCTTCCGTGATAACACCATGATGCTGTTTGCCGATGCGAAGAAAATGACCGAGGAAATTGTTAAGGCGTTGGGGCATTAGATGACGTTACCCCTTATCGGTCTCACCTTGGATGCAGAACATGGCGGCGGCTATTTGCGGATGCCATGGTATGCGTTGCGGGAAAATTATTTTGATAGCGTGCGCGAAGCAGGTGGCTTGCCGATAGCCATTCCCCACTTTGCAGCGGATGTGGATGCCTATCTTGACCTGATTAAAGGCCTGTTGGTAACGGGTGGGGCGTTTGATGTAGATCCTGCGCTCTATGGTGAGGCAGAACGCCACAGCACGGTGCAGGTGAAAGACAAACGCACGGCGTTTGAATATGCCATTACCAAGCGGGCGTTAGAGCGCAACATTCCGATTTTGGGCATTTGTGGCGGCGAGCAGTTACTGAACGTGGCGCTAGGCGGCACGCTTATTCAGCATATCCCTGATAGTGTGGACAGCGCGTTAGAGCACGAACAACCCACGCCGCGCTCTGAAATGGGGCATGTTGTGAGTGTGGTGCAAGGCACGCTGCTGCATGAAATTGTGGGCAGTGACACGTTGGCTGTCAACACGGCACACCATCAGGCGGTGAAAACCGTGCGGGGCAATACGGTGATTAATGCCTACGCCCCCGATGGTGTGATTGAGGGCGTGGAAGACCGTTCGTATAAATTCTGTTTGGGTGTGCAATGGCACCCTGAATATCACGTTTGTGAGGGCGATAAGCGAATTATGCAGGCGTTTGTGGCGGCGGCGGCAAAATAGATGTCAAAATAAATACTTGCATGCATTAAAATAATATGTCATAATGGTTAAAATTTTGGCTTTGTGCATGAAATATTTTTAATCTTCGAACAAAAAAGGCCGCATCTGCATAAATTCGCAACTCCCTAGACACCCCTTCAAACATACAGGTTATTGATTTTCAACATTTATGAATTGGGCGTTTTTTGGCTTTTTCCGAAAAAATCACTGTTTTCACCTTAAAAAAGCAAAAAGACGGTAAAACTCAAAAACATATCTATTTATAAATCAATGACTTGATTGGCTTCATGGTACCTAGAAAGGTACGTAAATTCTAATATTTCTTAAAGGAGAATAAAATGAAAAAGCTCTTAACCATGGGATTAGTAAGCGCTCTGTCGATGATTTCAACAATAAGCATCGCGTTTGCCTCTGAAGATATAATCATTCAATCCGATGGATACTCAATTCAGTCAACTGTTTATCGTCACAGTGGAAAATGCAAGGGTATTGCCGTTGTCTCTCCAGGAGCGGGAGGAAGCAATACAGGGTATGTTTATTTAGGAGATCTATTGAGCCAAGAAGGCTGGCTAACCGTTGTTGTAAACCATAATCTAAGTGATAAATCTGCCCTTGGTAAATATCTTATACGCTATGGTGGGATAGAAGCGGGTTTAGAAAAACTAACCACCACACCAGCAGCATACCAAGAGCGTTCGCGGGATATACATGCCGCTCTCGACTGGGCGAACAAACAGACTGCTGATCGCCGTGATAGAGGCAAAAATCTAACAGAAAAACGGGACAGAAACGGAGATAAAGGATGCCCTTCTGACGAAACTTTGTTAATAGGTCATTCTATGGGTGCATCTGATGTGATGATGGAAGCTGGTGCCCTTAATACTATGGGCATTAAAGGCCAAGACCGCTTTGGTATTTATATTGCTCTGTCTCCACAAGGACCTGGGCCTGTTTTCCCAGATGGTGCTTGGAGAGGTATCAGAAAGCCTGTTTTGTCAATAACTGGCACAAAGGATGATGACTTGTATGGGGGAACCTATGAGGGTCGTTTAGTGCCTCTGAAAGAGATGCACGGTAAATGTCAATGGTCAGCGATTATTGATGGCTCAACGCATATGAATTTTGCAGGCAAGGGATTGGGTTCCAAACAAACTGTTGATGCAGTTTCAAAAATTGTTCCTGCTTTTCTTGATGAAGAAGCACAAGGCGGTGTTTGTCGGATACCATCACTTGCAGGCAACATTAGTTTTGATAAATAAAATTACACATACTATTTTCCGAGTTTTTCATTGACTTTATCCTTTGTATACCGCTCGCACCTCAAGATTTGCACAAACACCTTGCGAGCGACAAAGCCCGCGCGGCGCTTGAGCGAAACGTTGCACATTCTTCCTGTGCAACAGGTATAATACCAATCCGCTTAAGTTTCTAAGAGCTTCTCCCGAAACTAACGCATGAGGAAAAAATTGAGATTTTTGCGCGAAAAATCGCACCAAAATAGCGGGATATACGTAACACCCCAGCCCAGGGCAATCGCATTAGGAATTTTATTCCTTTAAAAACAATATGTTACGCGATAGGCTTTAATGTTAAAATTCTGAAAAATCATTGTTTTTCAATGAGTTATTTTTTCTAATGCAATCGCCCTGCACCCCAGCCCCCTTTAGTAGATGACTGGCGGGGGTTGTGCGCTTAGAGCA
>JBILKT010000112.1:0-5803 GCA_044376545.1 Alphaproteobacteria bacterium | reverse complement strand
ACTTCACCATCAGCTTAGGATTGGGGGTATTGAAGGGGACTGGGGAGGGCGAGAATAATGAAATCAGTGCAAAATTGAGAATAAAATCCAGCAAAACCATGTATACAGCATCTCAGTTTGATGCGTTATGTACAGGGAGTGCAACACAAGATTGGTCCAATCCTTGGGCAAACGATCCAGTACTCGCTAACCAAAAAAAACCGTATTATGTTCATGTTTGCTATCCTTATGCTTACCCCGCGTTAACCCCCTTATCTGCGTTCCTTGGGGGGAGCGGCGGCGGAGGCGTGAACGATAATGACCTAGGCGAAGGCAACAATACCGGTGGCGGGGGTATGCAAGGCAAAATCCTGAACGGTAAAGCACTGGCGTATATTACAAATGGTACAGCTGGCTTAACAGTGCCACCGAAGTGTGATGGTCCAGGAGAAGCCTTGCGGTTTAATGGCACGAATTGGATTTGTGAAATTCCTAGAGGTACTGTAATGGGATTTTGCTCGGAATTCGAGAATGAGAACCTTCCTGACCCTGAGGTTAGTAGCGTATGGCCAGGGTTCATCGAAAATGGGATACCCTTCTCAGGGCACTGCGCGTGTGCAGCAGGATGGACTAAAAAGAAATTCTGGGAACAAGTAGACTTTCCGGCGGTGAATCACATCTGCATAAAAGATTAGCACTGATAAAGATAAAGGCTCTTTTGAGTTTCGAGTGGGTAACTTTCCCCCATATGGCTAGCCAACGCCTTCAAAAATGCGTCTAGCTTATCAGGCGCATCAGGGTATGTGGTGGTGATGGCCTTTGTAGCTCTCTGCCAAACAGCAGGTTGATAGCCTCTGCTAAGACTTCTTTTTGCTGAGCAGAAAGTGTGTCCGCCGCTAGAGATTCGCACAACTTACCCACTCGAAACTCAAAAGAGCCAAGATAAACTATATACCGCTCGCACCTGAAGATTATCCAAAAGATCTTGCGAGCGGTAAAGCCCGCGCGGCGCCCCAGCGAAACGTTGCGCATTCTTCCTGTGCAACAGGTATAGCCTGTTTTGTTTTTTCCCTTAAAACCGAAAACCTAAAACCACCCGCTCCCCCTACTCATACTGCTCAGGCAAATACGCCCTATCCACCGCATTGTAAAACCGCGTGGTGCTGCCATCAAAGCAGAGCGTAATCGTGCCAATGGGGCCATGCCGTTGCTTGGCGATAATCACCTCTGCCATGCCCTCGGCTTTCTCGCACCGCTGCTGAAAATCTTGCATCCGCTCCAAAAATTTCTCGGTGCTCTCCCCTGCTTTTTGCGCGGGTTCATCGCGCTTCAAATAATACTCTTCCCGATAGACAAACATCACCACGTCGGCATCTTGCTCAATCGATCCAGACTCCCTCAAATCCGCCAACTGCGGGCGTTTGTTATCGCGATTCTCCACCGCACGAGAGAGCTGGGAGAGGGCAATCACGGGCACATGCAGCTCTTTGGCAATCGCCTTCAGCCCCCGCGTAATCTCAGAAATTTCTTGCACGCGATTATCGGTCTTGGTGCTGCTACCGCGCATCAACTGCAAGTAATCCACAATAATCATGCCCAAGTTAAACTGGCGTTTCAGGCGACGCGCACGGGTACGCAATGCCGTCACCGTCATGGCGGGCGTGTCATCAATATAGAGCTGTAGAGTGTTCAGCATCTGCGTTGATTCCACCAACTTTTGGAACTCATCATTCGTCAAATCACCCCGACGAATCTTCTCCGATGCTATCCCCGATTGCTCGGATAATATCCGCGCTGCTAACTGCTCGGCAGACATCTCGAGGGAGAAAAAGCCCACCACCGCGCCTTCATCAATAAATTTTTTGCCCGCTTTTTCTAGCCACTTAATATGGCTCGCGCAATAAAACGCAATGTTGGTGGCAAGCGATGTTTTACCCATGGACGGACGCCCCGCAAGGATGAGTAAGTCAGACGGATGCAGCCCGCCCAACAACCTATCCAACCCATCAAAACCCGTGGCAACACCCGCCAATTTTCCATCGCGTTTATAGGCGGCTTCCGCGTGAGACAACGCAGTGTTGACGGCATCTTTGAACGTCTTGACCGTCTCGCTCCCCTCGCCGCTTGTCACCAAATCATAGAGGCGTTTTTCGGTGCGTTCAATATGTTCCCGCGCACTGTGTTCAAGGTCAAGCGAATAGGCTTCGTTCACCACGTCTTCCCCCAGCGTGATGAGTTGTCGTCTTAGGAATAATTCATAAATGATATAGCCATAATCAGCGGCGTTAATCACACTGATAATATTGGCTGCCAGCTGCACCAAATATTGTGCGCCGCCCACATCGCGCAGCAACTCGTCTTGGTCAAACATCGGCTTTAGGGTGATGGGGTTGGCAATCTGCCCCCGCTCTTGCAGCTTGCCAATCGCTGCGAAAATTTTTGCGTGGGCTGCATCCGCAAAGTGCTCAGGCAACAGAAATTCTGCCACCTTCTCAAAGGTCTGATTATTCACCAGAATAGCACCCAGCAACGCCTGCTCCGCCTCGATATTATGCGGCGGCGTGCGAAACATTTTGTTCTCTAGGGCGGTTGCTGGTTCAGCCATAAAATAGGCAATAGGCAATAGGTGTTAGGTAAGCACTGACGTCCAGAACTTCTTCCTAATCCCCCATGCCTAACCCCTCATGCCTCGCTTAAGCGGCTGTCTCTGCTTCAACGATTTCTTCTACAACGGATTCCGCCTCTTCTTTCTTAGACTTCTTCGGCGGGTTCTTCGCTGCAGCTAACTGTGCTTTGGCTTCATCTTCTGTCTTCGCCACGCTTACCAAAACTTTGGCACGGACGTCTGCATGAAATGCGATTACGACAGTCGCGATACCGAGGTTTTTAATGGGTTGACCAATTTCAACGTGTTTGCGATCAACGGTAAAGCCTTTGTCGTTTAACGCTGCTGCAATGTCACGCGCGGTAACCGAGCCAAACAACTGCCCCGCTTCGCCCGCTTGACGAATGAGCGTCAATTCGGTGCCATTGATTTTTGCAGCAAGTGCTTCTGCCTCTGCACGCTGCTTGTCGTTGGCAGCAAGCAACACGCTTTTTTGCGATTCAAAATACGCAATGTTGTTCTTGGTCGCCACCGCCGCTTTTTTCTGTGGTAGCAAGAAATTGCGAGCATACCCCGGTTTTACCTTCACTACATCGCCAATCGTGCCGAGCTTCTGGACGCGCTCCAATAAAATAATCTTCATCATGGTTAGTTACTCCTTTTTTAACCGTTCAAATTTTCGGATGTTCATCAGGGAATCAACAACCCCTAACACCATCACCAATCCTATTCCCAAGGGCAGCACCAACACCGCCCCGTAAAATATCACTAACGCTACCGTGCGCTCTTTCATTGCCGCTGTGGCACTATGCACCACGCTGCATCCCGCCACAATAAACGGCGCACTCAACAACAGGGCGATATTTTTCGCAAAATACGCCACCTCGCCGCCACCCTTTGTTGCGAGCAACACAGCCGTTGCAAACAACACCGCCATAAACGCTGGCAAATGCACCGCCGAAAACGGTTTGGCTGCAAAAGCGGGCCGTTTCTTCTCGACGATACACACCGCCAATACAGCGTTCAGCAGATATGTAAAAAACCACGTCACCCCGAAAATTCCCGGAATGAGTTGCGCCAACGATTGCAACGCTTCTGCCGTTGGCACCTCGAATGTATCACCACCATTGCGGGACGCAAGCTGCGCCATCGTCTTTTGCAGCATCGCCACAATGTCTGCTTGATGGTAATGCGTCACCGCCATCCCCAGCGTTGTTACCAATGCCGATAGCGCTGTTAACAACACCACCCCTGTTGCAGGATGCCGCGTCAGCGTGATATTACGGCGCATCGCCTCAAGCTGATTTTGCTCCAGCAACACGCCCAACAACACCGTGGGGATCACCATGCGTCCTAAAAACAACAGGCTGATGTCGCTCATAACGTGGATGGGTTCTGCCACCACCGCAAACAGCAGCAGTTGCAATCCCCATGCGACAATGCCGCCCAGAATCGCCGCCTGCCAGCCCAACACCAAGACCAAAACAATTAAGGGGACGTTGGCAAACAATGCCAGCAAAGAAGCACCCCCTAAACCCGTTACATTCCCGCCCATCCCTAATAAGACTGTTGCTACACCTGCCCCTATAATCAAAGGCAAGCGTTGATAGGTCGGCGGGAGAATCGTTTGAGACATTTGCGACGCTGTTTGTTGGAAGAAAATGCCGCTTCTCTCGTTGAAGATGATACGACATTTATTCGCCAGACCCCGTCATGAAGACGGGGTGACGGTTGTATCGATGAAAGTTTCTCCAGACCCCGTGACAAGCACGGGGTGACGTTCCGTACTAAAACTTGTCACCCCGTCGCATGACGGGGGCTAGTAATTCTTACATCCTTATAACCGTCACCCCGTCGCATGACGGGGCTGGATTTAAAAATCTGTCGTCTACTGCAACACGTACGGCAAGAAGCCTAAGAAACGGGCGCGTTTAATCGCAATCGACAATTCACGCTGCTTCTTCGGAGAAACAGAGGTAATGCGGCTGGGGATAATCTTGCCGCGTTCAGAGATATAACGCTGCAATAATTTTACATCTTTATAGTCAATCACAGGCGCGTTGCTGCCTGAGAACGGACATGTTTTGCGCCGACGGAAAAAGGGCTTCCGTGCAGGAGGGGCTGATCTTTCTTCACTCATATGTTATTCCTTGTAAACGGGGTTCGGGTATCGGGTTGGGGGTATCGAGAAGCAGGCTATTCTGACGCTTCACGACGGGGACGGGGACGATAGCCCTCATCGCGCGAGCCGCCACCACCGCCAAAGCCTCGACCACCGCCGCGCTCCTCACGCCCTTCGCCAGATTCGTCACGGCGTTTATTGAGCACCACCGCGCTAGGCCCTGCGGTAAAGACAGGCACCGCGACAATCAGAATACGCAAAATATCTTCGTGCAGCCCCAGAACCCGCTGAAACTCAACAAGACCCTCACGACCCAACGTAATTTCAAGGTATAAATAGTGCGCCTTACGGTGCTTTTTCATACGGTATGCCAAAGGACGCAAGCCCCAGTTTTCCGTAGAGTTAATCTTGCCGCCGTTTTTGGTCGCAAGCGCAGACACCTCATTTAACAGGCTGTCTACTTGTGATTGCGTTAAATCAGGACGCGCAATCACGATTGTTTCGTAATTTGACATAATAATTGCTCCTTATGGGTATGTCACGTGATGGAGGAAAACCCCACCATCACTATAGCCAACGGCTGTTGGCAAAGAGCCAGAGTATTTTTTACTCTAGGGAAAGGAGTTATACATACCTGTGACGGAAAAACAACTTCTTATTGAGGGGTGGGGGACAGCAGGGCGATTGCATTAGAAAAAATAACTCATTGAAAAATAATGGTTTTTTAAAATTTCAACATTAAAGCCTATCGCGTAACATATTGTTTTTAAAGGAATAAAATTCCTAATGCGATTGCCTTGTGATACCCCCGTGGTTCCCAAGCATAAAAACGGGAAAGACTAAAACCTCTGAAAACCTCATAAAATATGGCGCACCCGAGACGATTCGAACGTCCGACCTTTGCCTTCGGAGGGCAACGCTCTATCCAGCTGAGCTACGGGTGCTAATGAGAGGCAAGAATATCTGAGGGCAGGTCTAAAAACCTCTTTTCTAGGGCGATTGGCAGCGTCAGAAAACTTGTATAACTACTCACCTAAGCATGCCTTCTTGTTAAAAGGCACGAGGCACGAGGCACGAGGCACGAGGAAAAAGAAGGG
>JBILKT010000111.1:0-5808 GCA_044376545.1 Alphaproteobacteria bacterium | reverse complement strand
GCCACTAGCCCTATCAATAATTTTGGTGGACGCGCCTAAATAAACACCCATGGAAATCACCGCGCCTTCCTCTACAATGACCCCTTCAGCCACTTCTGAACGTGCGCCAATAAAGCAGTTGTCTTCAATAATCACAGGGTTTGCTTGGAGTGGCTCAAGCACCCCGCCAATGCCGACACCGCCTGAAATGTGGCAGTTTTTGCCGATTTGGGCACAACTCCCCACCGTTGACCATGTATCAATCATCGTACCGCTATCCACAAATGCGCCCACATTCACAAAGCTGGGCATCAGAATCACGTTGGGGGCAATGTAGGCAGAATGACGCACCACCGTATTGGGGACGGCGCGGAATCCTGCCGCGGCGAATTTTTCTTCGCTCCAGCCTGCAAATTTTGAGGAAACTTTGTCATACCATGCGGCTTCTTGGCCTTCATAGTTGCCACCGCCTTGAATGAGGGCGTTATTATTCAGGCGGAAGGATAAGAGCACGGCTTTTTTTAACCATTGATGGGTGTGCCAACCATCGGGGGTTTTTTCGCAAATGCGGAGTGTGCCTGCGTCTAATGCTTCAAGAATTTGCTGTACAGCAACGTTGACATGATTGCTGGTATTGGGAGTGAGGGTGTTTTTATCTTCCCATGCCGTGTTAATAATTTCTTCTAATTCTCTGATATTCATATTATAATCCTTTTTATAAAGTATCAAGATACTCATGCAGCCAAGCGGCAAGATCATCCGTTTGGTAATGGATGTATGTTTCTTGAGGGGTGCCGTGTGCACTTTGCAACAGGGCGTATTCAGGGTCGCCCGTAATCCATACGGTTGTCATGCCAAGGTTTGCAGCAGGTTCAAGGTTGCGTGGAATGTCATCAAACATAATCGCTGTTTTTGGGTTAATGTTTTGTTCGCGCAGCAGTTTTTCAAACGGCGGCAGGGCGGGCTTTGGCGCATAGTATGCCGCCACAATATCGTAAATCACCTCAAAATGATGGTCGATTTTCAAGTGATTAAGGATGTTTTGCGCGTGCGGCAGTGAGCCGTTGGTGTAAATAATTTTGCGCCCTGAGAACCTATCAAGTGCCTCTAAAAGCGAGGGGTTGTGCGGAATAACCGAATGATCAATGTCATGCACAAACGAGAGGAAATCTTCCGCAGGAATGTTGTGATGCTTCATCAGCCCTGTTAGCGTTGTGCCATAGCGATGAAAATAGTCTTTTTGCACACGGTGCGCTTCTTCATGGTCAACACCCAGTAATTGCGCCACATAGCCCGTCATTTTTTTATCCACCTGATCAAATAATCGGCAAGAAGCGGGGTAGATCGTATTGTCAAGATCAAAAATGAGAGTTTCAGCCACAAGTACCAAACGCTAAGAAAGTATTAACAGTTGCTGGTGTAATATCAATCTTTGGGAAATAAGTAAAGCCAGATGACACTCTCGTACGATCAGCAAAAAAACTATGCTACTTCAGCAGATGCTGCAAAACGGCTGCTTGTCGCGCAAAATCATCGTACTATTCCCGAAATGCTCTATTATTTAGCAAAGGATAATGACTGCGCGGTGCGGATGGCCGTGCTCGATAATCCGATGATGCCGCAACACGCCTATTTGGTATTGGCAAAGGATAAAGATGCTGCAATCCGCGAAGCGGTGGTGCAAAAACTCAGCAGTTTTATTTTGGCAGAAGAAGCGGCCAAGGCACAAAGTCTTGGGGGGGGGATTGTCTCTGCCTTAGAAGTACTGGTTATCGATCCGCTTGAGGCGATTCGGATTAAACTCGCGGAAGCCTTGAAGTTTTCGCTGTTAGTGCCGAAAACGCTGCTGAAAGCCTTGGCGCGTGATGCGGTGGCGGCGGTGTCGCGCCCTGTGTTGGAAAATTCACCACAGTTTGTGGAGGCGGATTTTGTAGAACTCTTGAGTGATAAACCGCCATCGCACATCACCCAAGCAATTGCGCGGCGCAAAGATTTAAATGCCAAAATTATTGAGGCGATTTTGGTGGAGGACGATGCGGAAGCCGCCGATGTGTTGCTGTTGAATACCGCTATAGAGTTGTCTAGCCATGCGCGAGAACGGGCAACAGCCTTGACCACAGGGCGCAACGCGGCGGATGATGCCGTGTTGTCTTTATATCAAGCAGGCGGATTAGATGATGCGGCGGTGTATAGTGCAGCAATTCAGGAAAATCGCCCGTGGGTGCTGGCAGCGATTGCTCTATTAAGCGGTGTTGCCACTGAGACAGTGAAAAAAGTGGTGCAATCACGCAGCGTACATGCGTTGACGGCGTTGTGTTGGAAGGCAGGATTATCGGCCGTTACCGCCTATCAAATCCAATTGAAAATAGCGCATATTATGCCGATGCATGCTATTCCTCCGCAAAAAGGAGCGTATAGCTTGAGTGCGGAACAACTCCAGTGGCATGTAGATATTGTGACGGGATTGGATGATGGCTTGATGAGGCAAGCTGTTTAGAACACCGTAAAGGTAAACTCTTGCGGCGTATTCTGGGATATATCCCCCTTGAACACAAGGCGTGTTGTGGGATGGCGCACCCCAAAAGCAGGGGAATACCAACCGCGTAAGGGGTTTTGTTGCCCATTTTCAACATGTGCTTTGAGACCGCCTGTGTATTCAATAGTGAGCAGTTGTTTAGCACCATTTCCCTCATTCAGCGTGAGGGTACATTGTGTGCCTTCTGTTGTAACGATAATGTCGGGATGGAGCAGAAAACCGATTTCAGCGGGCGTAGATTTTTTACTCCCCAACAGCACATCATGGAGTTGAAAACGCTTGCTGCCAAGGCGTTTTAGGGTGCGTTGATGCGCTAAACCGAAGTGTTTTTTATAGCCGTCATGCTGTGCTGTAAACGTCCATACATCTTTGCTGGTATTAATGGTTTTAAGAGAAATTCTTGCCTTGTGCGACCAATTAAATGCGCCTGAAATAGTGCTGGAATCAGTATTATTCATACACAATGTATTGTGGGCAGGGGTGCTGCGAAAATGCGAGCGCCATTCTTTGCCTGCATGATAGAGATATGTGCCTGCATCCACCAGTACAGGGATACCATTCCTGTGTAGCCAAATGCTTAAGGCATCAGCGTGACCATGCGCCGCAATGGTGAGATAGCCCAACGGTGCATGGTCAAACACGAGTAGTGTTTCTGTTTCTGCCGTCTCTTTCTCACGGATAACCGTGTAGCCTCCTTTTTCAAATATGGCGATGCTTTCTGGTGCTTTAAATGGCTCAACCACACCAAACATAAAAGAGCGTAAGGAGGGAACAGCACGGGGCGGTGCAATGTGAGGGGTGTTGGTTGCACCCGCAAGCACTTCTAAAATGGAAAGAACATAGTCTTCCTCGTGAAAATCAGTAAATAACACGCGCCCCTCGTCATCATCCCCAATGCGGGGAAGATTGCCGTGCATATCCACAAAACAGCGCAACGCAATCCCTGCTTTTTTCAGCCGATCTAGATAGCTGGGCGGAAAGGCAAGCCCCTGTTGTTGCCCAACCCACAATGCAAGACTGAAAAATTCGAGACTAAACGCGGTATAGGTGGGGGATTGTTCCGCGCCAATGCCATCGTCAAGAATTTGCTTGAGGATTTCTGTCTCAAGCGTTTTCTTGCCATAGCACTGCCATTGTTGTGTCAGTAAAGACGGTGGCAACACACTGCCGATGATGAATAAGGCGGCGGCTTCGGCAACAAGATGATTATTGGCAGAAGAAAATTTAGAAGGGTATCGCTTCAGCCAATAGCCGTGCTCATAGAGGCTCTTGATAACCGTTTGGTGCTGTTCTTGAGTAAATGTTTCCCTAAGCAGCGAGACAATGAACACAAGGCTGATGGCGCGTAAGGCGAGCTCAATACCTGAGCTCCAGTTAATCCCTTGATAGGGCGGATTATGGGCAATCCAGTCCATAACGTGCGTCACGCATAAGGTTTTGAGTGATGGATCATCGTCTAGAAACGCTTTAACTGCAACGGGATGCAGGTATTGGAGGCGATTGATTTCCCAAACGTATTTCACATCCCCATAATTTTTTGCATGTCGATAGGGAATAGCAAAGCAATAGGCGTGTTGTTCCCAGAAATTGCCACTGACAGGATCAAGATGCCACGGGGGTGGGGTGTGCGCTGATGCTGGTTCAATCGGCCAATCAACGCCTAGGAAATGATACTCTCCACGCTCTATAGCGTTGGTGCGTTTTTGTAGAGACAAAACAATCGAGGGATTGTCAGAGAAGTCCAAAACAGCGCGTTTCAACGTGTTGCTGAGATAGGGCAGGGGCGTATTGGGCACAAGGCTGCTAAAATCAGGCGTGTACCGTTTTGCGGTAATTTTGCGTTGTTTTTCCACTACACGGTGCAGCACCTCAGGCACAGACATGCTTCTCAGGCGATTCACATACCAACCCAACGCTGCCATGCTCGTTATTCCGTCTTAGCGGGGGTTAGTTTTGTAAATTGCACCAATAAGTTGTTTGCTAATTCATTTTGAATTGTTTGCACGGTGCTAAAGGCTTTGCTTTCACCGGGGCTTAGGGCGGTGTTGTTGGTGGCCGATAACCATTGTAGAATGGGGCGTTTAGTGGTGTCTTGCACGGTGAGCAAAACATTCGGGGCGATGCGTTGCTGCGCGGTATTATTAAGAATATTGCCCGATACAAGCAGGGTGTTGCCGCTTGGTTGTCTATAGACTTTCACAGAAACATTCACGAACGTTAGCCCTTCGCCAAGCGGGGGCACAGGCAATCCAAGGCTGGCGAAGAGTTTTGCAGAGGGTGTCCATGCTTCCACCACTTTTTCCCGAAATCCAATAAGCGCAATCAACAGGAGCAACGCGAGCACAAAGGAACTGATGGCCGCAATAAGCAAATAAGGACGTTGTTTTTTTGGTATTTTAAAGGCAGGCACATTGGAAAAAGCGGGAATGTCAGAGAGAATCTGAGGTTTTGGGACCACCTCGACAGCACGCTCCTCTTCGCTTGCGGCGTCTTGATGCCACACGTGTCCACAACGGGCGCATTTGACTTTTCGCCCCACAACAGGAATGGAGGCGGCCTGCACAACATAGCGCGTAGAACATTGAGAGCATTGCAAAATCATAGCAATACATATAATGGGAACGTAACGCCTTTGGCAAGGATTAGGCAAGAATCACAGAGAAATTTATCAATCCTGATACAAAAAAGCCCCGATTCTGGTGACAGAAACGAGGCTTTCTCGGAAACAAACAACAAACAACAAGGATAATTTTACGCAGCTTCTAACGTATCGTATTCTACAATTTCATCGCGTAGCAATAACTTTTGCTTTTTCAGCATGCGAATGAGTACTTCATTTCGATAAGGGCGATTTTCTTCAACTTCAATTTGTGCATCAATGGAAGTATGCTTTTCTTGAAGGCTTTTGAGTCTTGCGGTGTACATAATCAACGTCCTTTAGCAAAGGTGATTAAAACAACTCTAGAGGGGAGACTGCCTGTCTTTATTCTCTGGAGCACTCATATCTGCGCAAATACTCGATTAAGATAGAACATAAAAAAACAAAAAGCAAGCTCTTTTTCACAAAAAAGTAATAATCGTTATAAAACAATTAATAGGATGATGCAAAACAAGCACGTAAGAAAAAACACACCTCCCCCTACATCCGTTTACGTAAAATTAATGGCTTCTACTATAAATTGCAAAACAGGGCATAATGGAAAAAAAGGGGGGCTGCTAGAGAGTATTTAACAGGAAGCAGATGGCGTTTTTCTTGCGGTGTATTTTCAACCCCCGGTGGAGGGTAATTTTTT
>JBILKT010000165.1:0-4017 GCA_044376545.1 Alphaproteobacteria bacterium | reverse complement strand
TTTAAGGAGCGCTTTTTTGATGCTCATGCCAAAGCGATCATAAAAGGCCTGCTCGCCTTCTTGGTTTTCATAGCTATAGATGCGGCGTTCTTTGCCACTGAGCAACAAGGATGCATAGAGAATGTTGCCCGTTCTCGCCGCCTCCCCTTTATCATCAACATATTTCTCAAAGACGATTTCAAATTTATCGCCATTTTTTAAGTCCCGTTGAAAGTCAACGTCATAGCTAAACGCGCGGATCATCTTAATCATCACGCCCATGGGCACGCCCGCATCATCACCCGCCTCAAACAGACTAGAATCAATCACGCTGCCGCCATAAGCAACTGTTTTTTGCAAGGTTCGTCCAAGTTTTTCCGCTGTGAAACTTTCGTCTTCGCGATACACAAGCACATCTGTTTCAGGATCAGGGCGAAAATAAATGCCTTCTACGGCATCGGCCTCTTCAGCCTCTGTATCAGGGAGCGAGGATTTAATTAGGTATAGTTCTTGTCCTAATTTGAGATTTTTGGGATCCCATACGTCTTTTAAGGCTTTAACGACAACATGGGCATCTTCCACATCAACGTTTTGTGCTTGCAACAAAGCTATCAGCGTGTCCCCAGCGCGAACGGTGACTTTCTGTTCATAAAGGTTTTCTGGAGTGGTGCTGAAATATTTTGCAAATTGTTGGAGCGCTGCAGACGGTCGTTTGACGGTTGCGCCACTAGGCACAGGGACAGAGTCCCCCTTAAGGGCAAGCTTGTTGGCGGAATCTGCATTTTTTGTGGCAAGTGTTGTTTCGTTAAAAACAACGGCGGCGCAAAAAATAACAGCAGACATGGCCGCCATCATCAAGATAAGTCCAAAACGCATAGAAGAATGCTTTGCTATAAATCGTTTTTTCATCATGCCTCGTTATTATTAACAAAGCGTTATCACTTTATCATAAAAAACATAAAATTACGAGATTATTCGCAACAATATATTTTTTTGTGCTAACGCTTTTTTTCGCAAGTGCAGCAAAGAGCCGCACTTCTTATCCTCTTCTTATACAAAGAAGGCAACTAAAATATTGTTTCTTGTTGTTTTACAAAAACTTACCAAGAGAACGCGCTGTGTCGAGCATGCGGTTTGAGAAGCCCCACTCGTTGTCGTACCAAGAAAGGATACGCACAAATGTACCGTCAATTACCTGTGTTTGGGTGAGGTCAAAGTTGGAGCTATAGGGCGAATGGTTGAAATCACAAGACACAAGTTGTTTGTCCACCGTTCCCAAAATATCAAGGAGATAGCCTGCTGCCGCATTTTTCATGGCGGTGTTGATTTCTTCAATCGTTGTAGCGCGATTGGCAACAAATTTAAAATCAACCACAGACACGTTGGGCGTGGGCACGCGAATCGATGTGCCGTCTAACTTGCCTTTCAGTTCAGGAATAACCAAGCCAATTGCTTTCGCAGCACCCGTTGAGGTGGGAATCATAGAGAGGGCAGCGGCACGAGAGCGGCGCAAGTCTTTATGCGCGGTATCCACCAATTTTTGGTCACCTGTGTAAGAGTGAATGGTGGTCATGTAGCCGTGTTTAATACCGATGAGATTGTGCAGCACGTGCACCACAGGCGCAAGGCAGTTGGTGGTGCAAGACGCGTTGGAAATAACATCGTGTGTTTTGTTAAGTTTGTCATGATTTACGCCATAGACAACCGTTAAATCGACACCATCTGCAGGGGCAGAAATAATGACTTTTTTCGCGCCTGCCGCAAGGTGTTTCCTAGCAGATTCCTTAGAGGTGAACACGCCTGAGCATTCCAGCGCAATATCAATATTAAGAGTTTTCCAAGGAAGGTTGGCAGGATCTCTCTCGCTGTAAACTTTAATCACGCCGCGCCCGAGATCAATCCCTTCAGGGGTGACGTTCACGGGGAAGGGGAAGCGGCCGTGGACAGAGTCAAACTCCAGCAAGTAGGCGTTGCTTTCGGCAGAGCCAAGGTCATTAATGGCAACAATTTCCACATCGGTGCGGCCACTTTCATAAAGCGCGCGCAAAACGTGACGACCAATGCGCCCGAACCCATTAATTGCTAAGCGAACAGCCATAAGATACATCCCTCATTTTTAAATGAGGCTCTCTGTAAATGATTATGGGGTTTTCGTCAAGAGTTGAGAGTCTTAGTAGAGAATCTTAGGCGTTGTTGTGTAATTAAATACTATTTTTCAATGGATTGCCTTGTTTGCAACTCGAAAAAAGTAAGGCTTTTCGTCGTTTTTGCGATTTCGTCGCAATGTCTTTAGTTCCGATGCGTATTGAGTATGATGAGTATAAAGCCTCCCTCAAAAAAAACCCGCCGTTTTAAGGCGGGTTTGAGATGATAGATGGAGCGACATCATGCCTACATAATGCCATGAAAAATATTAACAACAGGTTAATTTGGAATACAAAAAAGAACTTTTTCTACTTTTTGGATAAAAAGGTGCGCGTCTTGTAAGGAGCGGTTGCGCTATACTGATCGCGCTTCAAAACAGCAAAAGAGGCTTGCGAACGGTAAGGCCAGTGCGGCGTTTGAGCGAAAACATCGTGGCTTTCTTGGGCGCAACGGCATACAGAGCGCAAGATTTTTTTGTTACTCTTTAAGGCGTGATGTGTATATAGTCACCATTATGACTGATATTTTTTGGCGTAAGAATCTTCTTATTCTTTGCACGGCTTTTTGCTGGGGTTCGACTTTTCCATTTGTCACAATTGCTCTGGAAACCATTCCCTCGTTTACGATGGTGGCCATACGTATGATATTGGCCAGCCTTTTCCTCTATGGATATTACCGCATTCGTGGCATTCCTCTTGTGTTTCGACGGGAATATCTTCTCCCTTGTATCGCATTGGGATTATTAGAGAACACAATTCCTTTTGCTTGTATTGCTGTAGCGCAACAAACGGTGACTAGTAGCGTGTCGTCTCTTATGCTAGGATTGCTGCCACTATACACTGTTTTCCTAGCACATTTTTTGCTACACGACGAACCCTTGTCATGGATCAATCTCAGTGGCTGTATGCTTGCTTTTTTGGGCGTGGCATATTTGGTGTACCCTGATGTTATCACGCTAGATGTCACCCGTTGGAAAGCATTGCTACTACTGGCTATTGCCACGTTCTCACTGTCTGTTTCCACTGTTTTTGGCAAAAAATTTTCTGGTGTTCCGCAGGCAACACTTGCAACAGGCATGACGCTTGCTGCGACCGTGTTTATTGTCCCGTTTGCATTATTTTATGAGGGGGCGTGGCATCCGCAGCAATATAGCCTCATAAGCTTTGGGGCTGTAATATTCTTAGCCGTTGTCTCAACGGCCACCGCCACCGTATTTTTCTTTAAAACGCTCAATGCGGGCGGCACCCTCGCAGTGGGGCTTGCCAATAACTTAGTATTGCCGATTGCGGTTGGGTTAAGTGCCCTGATACTGCACGAACAACTCAATATGCGGATGGGTATCGCGACACTGTTAATTGTAGGGGGGACGCTGATGACGCAGAAAGAGGTGCGGGAGTGGGTGAGGAGGAAAATTATTCGTGCAAAGATTTAAAAAACTGAATACATGCGCTGTATTATGAGAAAATAATGTTCTGAATTTTCCCCGAGTTTTTTGGAGGAACTGCTGTTGGAGTTTATTATTCAAGCAATCACACAGTCTCAATAACTCAATGAAATGACTTTTTTTGTAACGATGAGATCCTATGAAATTTGTATTGCTATTTTTAGGTATGTTAATCGTAACACCTGCTTACGCTAATTGTGTAAATGTTCCAGATCGAGAAATACTCATCAATATCAATAAAATTAGCGCGCCCGTTTTCGATGCGGGAGGAAAAGAATTAAAAGGCTGCCTGCTTCATTCAGCAGGAAAAGTTCTGGGATATTCAAGAGATAATCGCTTATGTAGCGCCCCTGCACAGAATGTGAAGGTGCGACTTTATAGCGGCTGTTGTGATACGGGGCCAGATTTTGGTGATGTAGAATGCATTGTAAGATCGGCGTCTTTCTTGG
>JBILKT010000110.1:0-6022 GCA_044376545.1 Alphaproteobacteria bacterium | reverse complement strand
GATTAGCCTCCAGCAGCAAGGCAAAAAAGTGGGTATTTTGGATTGTGATATTTATGGCCCGTCACTCCCGAAAATGTTGGGGCTAACAGAACGCCCTGAATATTTAGGCAACAAACGCATGAAGCCTTTGGAAAAATTCGGGCTGCAATGTATGTCGATTGGTTTACTTGTAGATGAGGACAAAGCCCTTATCTGGCGCGGGCCGATGGTGATGGGCGCGGTGGAGCAAATGCTGCGTGATGTGGCATGGCACGACCTTGATGTGCTGATTATCGACATGCCCCCCGGCACGGGTGACGCGCAACTCACCCTGTGTCAGAAAGCCCCGCTCACGGGTGCAATTATTGTGTCAACCCCGCAAGATATTGCGCTGATTGACGCCCGCAAGGGACTCAAAATGTTTCAGCAAGTGAACGTGCCTGTGCTGGGTATTGTGGAAAATATGAGTTATTTCTGTTGCCCAGAATGCGGGCATCGCACCGAGATTTTCGGGCATGGCGGCGCACGGCTAGAAGCTGCAAAATTAGGCGTACCGTTTTTAGGAGAAATCCCTTTGGAAGCGAATATTCGATTGCAGGCAGACAGCGGCGTGCCGATAGCAGTGACAGAAAATCAGTATTATGCGCCGATTGCTAAAGCGATCGCACTCGCACTTAAACCGTTGTAATGTTCCGAAAATAACGCTCCCACTGCTCTTTGAATGTGTGCCGTGTTGCATCGGGTAACGCGCCTAACTGCTTTTCAATAAGCGTATTGTCAAGGCTGAAAATTTTGAAGCGAATATAGCACGCCGCGTTGAGTCCTGCAGCCCCCCAATCCTCAATCGGGACATCCGATACCCATGGACTTGCCTGTGCGCGGGTAATCATCGCACACACACTCACCTTGTGTTCGCTATTAAAACGATAGCTACTCACCACCAAAGCGGGGCGATATTGCTGCTTTGCCCGCTCCACAAACGGAAATGGCACGCGTACAATGGTAAATGTATCACAAATCATTAAACACCTCATCTTCCGCGCTGTGCCATTCTGTTAAGCCTGCCGCCACCCCTTGTAGCCACTCTTGCGTAGGCGTTGCAAAAGAAGGAGCTTTGCGGATGATAACCTGCTCATTCTCCCACACAAACAGCACTTTATCGCCTGTCTCCAAGCCCATTTTTTCCCGTAAGGCATGTGGAATGGTTGTTTGCCCTTTACTGGTAAGGGAAGTAAGGAAAGAGGTCATAGTAGGGATTCCTTATAGTAAGGATGCAAGATATTCTTACTATACACCTCTTTTAGTAAAAAATCAAGCGTTTGACATTGTGCTGCAAATGCGGCAAAACCACGCCATGACAGCACCTCAACACTCCCATTTCGGTATTTACGGCGGGCAATATGTGGCAGAAACGCTCATGCCGCTGATTTTAGAGGTGGAAGCCGCCTACGCGAAATATAAAGATGACGCTGTCTTTGCTGCCGAATTCCAGCATTATGCGGAGCATTACATTGGTCGCCCTAGCCCTCTCTATTATGCTGAAAAACTCACGCAAAAACTAGGCGGCGCGAAAATTTACCTGAAGCGCGATGAGCTCAATCACACAGGCGCACACAAAATTAACAACTGCTTGGGGCAAATTTTGCTCGCGAAACGCATGGGCAAAACCCGCATTATTGCAGAGACGGGCGCAGGGCAACACGGTGTTGCCACCGCCACCGTGTGCGCCTTGTTTGGCTTTAAATGCACGGTCTACATGGGTGCACGCGACGTAGAACGGCAAAAACCAAATGTGTTCCGTATGCGCCTGTTAGGCGCGGAAATAGTGCCTGTCACCAGCGGCAAACAAACACTGAAAGATGCGATGAACGAGGCATTGCGTGACTGGGTCGCCCATGTGGATGACACCTACTACCTGATTGGCACAGCAGCAGGCCCGCACCCCTACCCCACCATGGTGCGCGATTTTCAATCCGTCATCGGGCATGAAGTGCGCGAACAACTGCAGAAGGCCGAAGGCAGATTGCCCGATGTGTTGGTTGCGTGCATCGGCGGTGGCTCGAATGCGCTAGGGTTATTCGCGCCATTTTTACCTGATAAAACAGTGCGGATGATTGGTGTTGAAGCAGGCGGCAAAGGCATTGACACCGCCTATCATGCAGCATCGTTAGCGGGTGGCAAGGCAGGGGTTCTCCATGGCAATCGCACCTATTTGCTGCAAGATGAAGATGGACAGATTAAAGATGCACACTCGATTGCCGCAGGGCTTGATTATCCCGGGATTGGCCCTGAACACGCAGCATTATTTGATGCAGGGCGCGTTGAATATGTCAGTATTACGGATAGCGAAGCCCTAGAAGGCTTCAAACTCTGTGCGGCAACAGAGGGTATTATTCCTGCGCTGGAGCCCTCCCACGCCATCGCCCACGTTGCCAAAATTGCAGGGGATTTGCCGAAAGACACACTCCTTGTCATGAACCTGTGCGGACGCGGCGATAAAGACATTTTCACCATTGCTGAAGCATTGGGAACACAGATATGAACAACCCCTCACGCCTTGCAAAAGCCCTACAAAAAAAAGCTTTCATCCCCTTTATCATGGCAGGAGACCCTGATTTAGCCACAACGCTTGGGCTACTAAAAGCCCTTCCCGCTGCAGGGGCAGATATTATTGAATTGGGCGTGCCGTTTTCTGACCCCACGGCAGACGGCAAAGAGATACAAGCCGCGGGCATCAGAGCGTTAAAATCAGGCACAACCTTAAAGAAAATCCTCGCACTGGTTGCAGCATTCCGCCTTGAGAACACCCACACCCCGATTGTCCTTATGGGCTATTACAACCCTGTCTATGCTTATGGTATTCAGGTGTTTTGCGATGATGCGGTTAAAGCAGGTGTGGATGGTGTTATTCTGGTTGATTTGCCGCCTGAGGAAGAAGCTGAGTTTGCCATTCCTGCCACCACAGCGGGACTAGACTTAGTACGGCTTATTAGCCCCACCACCAACGATGCCCGCATCAAAATGATCACAACCGCCGCAACGGGCTTTGTATATTATGTATCCTTAAAGGGCGTAACGGGAGCCGCCGCCCTTGCAACGGAAACGGTGCAAACAGCCGTCAACCACATCAAAACGTTTTCCTCGTTGCCTGTGGGCGTGGGATTTGGTATAAAAACCCCTGAACAGGCAAAAACGGTGGCAGCGTTTGCTGATGCGGTGATTGTGGGTTCAGCGATTGTACAGAAAATTGCGGAAAATTTAGACAGTACAGGCAAGCCATTGCCCCGTTTACACAGCACCGTTGTGTCTTTTCTAACGGGCATGGCAGCAGCCGTACATACAAACGAGGCATTATGAGCTGGTTAGAACGCGTTGTCCGCCCAAAAATTCGCGCCATCGTTGGCAAGCCCGATGTGCCTGATCACTTGTGGCATAAGTGTACCAGCTGCGGCGAAATGGTGTTTCATCGCGATTATAAGAATAATCTCGCCGTTTGCCCGCATTGTAACCATCATGGCCGCGTTGAAGCAACCGAACGCCTTGAAATGTTTTTTGATGAGCGGGTATTCACTCGTATTGAACTGCCCAAAGTCATTGTCGACCCCCTCAAATTCCGCGATCAAAAAAGATATACCGATCGCTTAAAAGAAGCGCGGAGCAAAACTGAAGAAAACGAGGCTATCGTTGTTGCCCACGGCAAAATGAATGGTCAAAATACGGTAATTGCCGCCTTCAATTTTCAATTTATGGGGGGATCTATGGGTATCGCTGTAGGCGAAGCCATTGTAGCCGCCGCTGAACTCGCCGTCTTGCAACAGGCTGCCCTCCTTGTCATCCCTGCCTCTGGCGGTGCCCGCATGCAAGAGGGAATTTTGTCACTCATGCAAATGGCGCGCTCAACGGTCGCTGTGCAACGCGTGCGCGATGCAAAACTGCCCTATATCGTTCTGTTAACAGATCCCACTATGGGCGGCGTTACCGCCTCTTTTGCGATGCTGGGGGATATTACCCTTGCTGAACCGGGAACGCTTATTGGCTTTGCGGGCGCCCGCGTCATTCAAGAAACTATTCGCGAAAAACTCCCCGAAGGATTCCAACGCGCTGAGTATTTGCTGGAGCACGGCATGATTGATGCCGTTGTTGACCGCAAAAACCTCAAAAAATACATATGCAATTTGGTTGCGCTCCTATCCAATAAAAACAAACTAGGCAAGAAAAACAGAGTAGCATGGCAGTATAAACTGGCGGCGCAGTAGCAGATGCACCATCGCCTCCCTCACCTACCTCGAATAGAAATTTATCCCGTCATGAACACGCGATATTGCCTATAACAGACAGTACTGATGCGAGAGAGGTACAATTTACGCGGGAATAACACGCAGTATCATAACGGCCTTCCTCCCTAAGAGCTTGTCCCTAAACATTTTGGTCATACTAAACCTTTTGTTAAGCACTTCTATTTATTATCTGTACAGAACTTTACACAGCACGCCGTATTTTTCGCGCCTCTACGCGTTAAAAATGTCTTCCCTGCGTAGGTTCTTGACAGTAGTAATACAACTATGCCGCGTAAAACGATGGGAAGTGACATATGGACGACCTTCTAAATGAATTCCTTACCGAGACAAAAGAAAATCTTGACAAACTAGACACCGAAATTGTTTGTTTGGAGCAAGAACCGCATAATCCTGAACTTTTAGGTAGCATTTTTCGGGTCATGCACACAATTAAAGGGACGTGCGGATTTTTAGGGTTGCCACGTTTAGAAAAAGTTGCCCATGCAGCAGAAAACGTGCTGGACGTGATTCGTAAAGGCAAACGCGCGGTGACGCCTTACGCTATTTCGGTTATTTTAGAAGCGATTGACCAAATTAAATTTATCACCGCTGTGCTGGAAGAATCAGAAAAAGAACCAGATGGAGATGACAAAACGCTGATTGCCTGCTTGAATGCGGTTGCAGCGGGTGATGAGGGGGATGGTGTCGGCAGCGGTGACGATGATGCGGGCGCAACAGTCCCTGATGCTGTACACGCCGTTGTTGCAGAAAAAACCGTGGCATTACCGACACCGCCTTCTGTAACACCTGTAGAAAAACCCGCTGTTGCAGCAAAACAAGTATCCGAAAAAGAAAAAAACACCGCTGCTAACCCAGAAGCCCCTGATCAAACTATTCGGGTGAGTTTGCAGCTCTTAGAATCGCTGATGAATACGGTTAGTGAATTGGTGTTGACACGTAATCAGCTGCTACAAATTGGTCGCATGCAAAAAGATAGCGAATTTACAGTGCCCCTGCAACGCTTGTCACACGTGACCAGCGAACTGCAAGAAAACGTGATGAAAACACGTATGCAACCCATTGGTAATGCATGGAACAAACTCCCCCGCATTATTCGCGATCTTGCCAACGAATTGCACAAAAAAATTGACCTCCAAATGGTCGGGGAAGACACCGAATTGGATCGTCAAGTTTTAGAAATGATCAAAGACCCGCTCACACACATGGTGCGTAACTCGGCAGATCATGGCATTGAAAGCCCTGATATACGTAAAGCCGCTGGCAAATCTGAGACAGGCATCATCAAGCTAGAAGCCTATCACGAAGGCGGGCATATTATCATCAGCATTAGCGATGATGGTAAGGGCTTAGCCATTGAGAAAATCAAAGAAAAAGTGCTCGCTAACGGTCTTGCCACTGAACAAGAACTCAGCGAAATGAGCGAACAACAAATCAATCAATTCATTTTCCGCGCTGGTTTCTCCACCGCCGCTGCTGTAACCTCTGTTTCAGGACGCGGTGTGGGCATGGATGTGGTGCGTACCAATATTGAAAAAATTGGTGGCACGATTGACATGCGCACGGCACAAGGCAAAGGCTCGACCTTTACCATTAAAATCCCCCTCACGCTCGCGATTGTGTCCGCCCTTATCGTCGGTATTGGCAAGGAGCGTTTTGCCATTCCGCAACTTAGCGTTGTGGAACTTGTACGGGTGACAAAGCATTCTGAACATGTTGTGGAATATATCAACGGCGTGCCCGTACTG
>JBILKT010000109.1:0-6264 GCA_044376545.1 Alphaproteobacteria bacterium | reverse complement strand
AGCGAGCAGGGAAAAAGCATCGCTTTTTCACGCGCAAGCCAATGAACCTTGCTAAACACAAGCCCGAAGGGCACAGTGATTAGCTTAGGTGGAATTGTCATCACCCCAAAATAGCGGGATATACTGGAGTATTTTCCCTATTTTGGAGTCATTTTGCAGCCAAAAAGATCAATTTTAAACTTGTGCGGTAGTTTCGGGACAAGCTCTTAAGGAAAGTCTTTCCCAGACCCCGTTATAAAAACGGGGAGACGGACTTTGTTGCGGTATCCTTTTATCTTCCCGAAAGGATAATCCCGTCATTCGTTGTCGATGCATTTGCATACAACTTTTGCGGAATGCGCCCTGCTGTGTAGGCGAGCCGACCTGCCTCCACGGCAAGGTTCATGGCGCGCGCCATTTCCACAGGTTTTTTGGCCTTGGCAATCGCGGTGTTGAGCAAAATCCCATCAACCCCCAGTTCCATGGCAAGGGCAGCGTCAGAGGCGGTGCCCACGCCTGCATCCACAATCACGGGAATGCGAATTTTCTCGCGGATAATCGCCAGATTATAGGGGTTGCGAATGCCCATTCCTGAGCCAATGGGAGCCGCCAGCGGCATCACGGCAGCGCACCCCATGTCTTGGAGCTTCATGCACGTAATGGGATCATCATTACAATAGGGCAGGACAATGAAGCCTTTTTTGACCAGTTCGGCAGCGGCAGGGAGCAGCTGTTCCACATCGGGAAACAGGGTGTCTTCGTCGCCGATGACCTCCAACTTAATCCAGTTCGTGCCTAATGCTTCGCGGGCAAGCTCTGCTGTAAAAACCGCGTCTTTGGCGGTGTAGCAGCCTGCTGTATTCGGTAGAAAAAAATAGGTGTCTTGTAGCAGGGTGGCGAGAGAATCAGTTTCGCCCGATAAATCCATACGGCGGATCGCAACCGTCACCATCTCTGTGCCGCTTGCTGCAAGGGCTTCCAGCATAACCTTAAAATTCGGATAGCCTGACGTGCCCACTAAGAGGCGGGAGGAAAAGGTTTTTTCGGCGATAGTGAGCGGGGGCATAAGAGCCTAATGTGCAAAAATATCAACTTCTGCCCAGCCGAGCAAGTCAAGCCGTGCCCGTGCGGGTAGGAAATCAAAGCAAGATTGGGCAACAGCGGTACGTCCCTCGCGCGCAAGACGCTCATCAAGAGCGGTTTTAATTTTGTGGAGATACAGCACATCGCTTGCGGCATATTCTTGTTGCGCGGCGGTCAATGTTGCCGCACCCCAATCAGAAGACTGCTGCTGCTTCGAAAGATCAACGCCCGTAATATCTTTGCAGAGGTCTTTGAGGCCGTGCTTATCGGTGAACGTGCGCACTAGCCGTGAGGCAATTTTGGTGCAATAGACGGGCGTACAATCCACCTGTAGAAAATGTTGAATGACCGCGATATCAAAGCGGGCAAAGTGAAAGAGTTTGAGGAGATCAGGACGGTGTAGTTGCTTTTTCAAATTTGGTGCGGCGTAGTCGCCTTGCGTGAACTGCACCAGATGTACATCGCCCACGCCATCATACATTTGTAGAAGGCAGAGCCTGTCGCGTAGCGGGTTAAGCCCCATGGTCTCGCTGTCGATAGCAAGAATTTCGTTAAAATGAATAGTGGCAGGCAAATCGCCTTGGTGAAGATGTATTTTCATGCAGGCAGGTATGCGGGAGTAGCGCAGAGAAATCAAGCCTATTTGGCAAGGGCAGTTCTAAAAACCTCTTTTCTAGGGCGATTGGCGTCGTCAAGAAAAATGTCTGAATCCGCACGTACCCCTAAGTACGCTTACGTTTCAGAGTGAGGAGGCAAAAAGCACTGCTTTTTGACCCGCACACCAATGAGACTTAGCTTTTTGCAAACCCAAAGGGTGCAGCAAAAAGTTTAGTCGGAATTGTTCTTTCCTAGCCACTCATCCCGATAAAAGGGTTTTTAGAGGTGCCCGCAACAAGTTGCGCATATACCTTTTGCACAGGAAGAATGTGCAACGTTTCGCTCAAGCGCCGCGCGGGCTTTACCGCTCGCAAGATTTATTTGCAAATCTTCAGGTGCGAGCGGTATACCTTTTGCACAGGAAGAATGTGCAACGTTTCGCTCAAGCGCCGCGCGGGCTTTACCGATCGCAAGATTGTTTGGATACTCTTCAGGTGCGAGAGGTATAGGGACAAGGAAAAGAAAGAGTATCAAAATAGTCCCTTCTTTTTTCTCGTGCCTCGTGCCTTGAGGATCAGAAGATGACCGTAGCTAGGTAGTTACAGCGGTATACATATTCCGCTGTCCCACAATATGTGTGAATTTATCGCTGATGCCCATCACGGATTCCGAGCCGCCTAAACATAAAAACCCATCGGGTGACAACACGCGGGCAAGGCGATCTAAAATGCTGCGTTTCGTATCATTATCAAAATAAATTAGTACATTGCGACAAAATATTACATCAAACATGCCCAACAAGCGCGGGTCTTCCAATAGATTAAAGAAACGGAAATTTACCATGGACTTAATAGAGTCTTTTAATGCCCATCTGTCACCATCTTTGGTGAAATATTTAACGAGGTATTGAATGGGTAAGCCCCGCTGCACTTCAAACTGGCTGAAGATACCAGATTGTGCTTTGGCAAGAATTTCGCGGGAAATATCCGTGCCAACAATTTCAAAGGAGCATCCTGGATATTTTATTTTTTCGTCTTCCAGCAGCATCGCGATGGAATAGGCCTCTTGTCCACTAGAGCAAGCCGCCGACCAAATGCGTATTTTACGCGGGCTGTTTCCCTTATCGGTGAGCTTAGGGAGAACATAATTTTTCAGGGAATCAAATGGATTCTGATCGCGAAAAAAGAGTGTTTCGTTGGTTGTCATGGCATCAACCACGTCATCCAGCAAACGTTGATCGGGTGTGCCTGCTAGTTTTTTGGCAATACCGTGCAAGTCTTCTAAATTCCATTTGCGGGCAATAGGTTGCAGTCTGCTTTCCAACAAATACGTTTTGTCAGGCGTAATAACGATGCCAGAGCGCAGTTTTAAAAAGCGGGCAAAAACATCAAATTCGATGAGAGAAAGAGGTGTGTTCATAACGATGACTGTTTTCTCATTGCCTGATTAATATAAGCGGCGATGTCACTCAGCGGTAGCACCGCTTGACAGATGCCCGCTTTTGCAACAGCTCCCGGCATGCCCCACACAACAGAACTTTTTTCATCTTGGGCGATGATAACACCGCCGCCTTGTACCACCTGTTGACAGCCAAGGAGACCATCTTGCCCCATTCCTGTCAGAATTAAGGTTACCATGTTGCGTGCACCATACACGTTAATAAGGCTCCGTAACATCGGATCAACGGCAGGTCGACAAAAATTTTCTGGCGGGTCTTGAGTTAAAGTGGTGTAGACGTCGTTGCCTTTTTTGGTGGCAATAAGGTGATAATCTCCTGCGGCAACATAAAGCTTGCCGTTTTCCACCACCATTCCGTCAGCACTTTCAACACATTTCCACTGTGTTTGCTGTGAAATTTGTTCTGCAAGAACCTTCGTAAAAGAGGGCGGCATATGTTGTGTTAAAAAAGTGGGGATATGTGGCAAAGGCTTTAGCTCTTTAAGAACAGCGATAAGGGCTTGGGGACCTCCCGTTGAGCAGCCAATGGCGAACACCGCAGGGCGATTTTTGAAAACAGCGGGCTGATTAGCCGGTATAATAACAGGAGCTATAGATACAACAGAAGCTTTGGGTGTAAGCAGTGTAGTGGGGGGGGAAGATTCAAGTGTGGATGCTATTTTTTGTTTAACAGCCCAATACTTTTTTGTTTTTGGAACAGGAAGAGATGCTGTTGCGGGTGCTGCAGATGAATCCGATGCTTCTGTTAAAGACGCAGGCACCTCTATGGACTGCGCAGTTTTAACGATATTCGGAGCGTGACGCTTAACGGGAACAGAAGACGATCGTGCAACAAAACTTGCTAAGTCAAAAGGTTGCGCAGATTTCTGCGTTGCTTTTGTATACACGAGATTACGCATTTTTTCTAACAAGTCCTGTTGAAATGTTTCTGCGCTAGCAAAGCCAGCACCATTGGAGGGCTTGAGAATAAAGTCTTTTGCGCCTTGATTCAGAACGTATTGGCTAGTCTCTATGTGTTGTGTCCCAACAGTTGTTGCAACAATAATTTGGGTGTTGGGCGATATTTCTAATAATTTGGGCAGCGCCTCAAGACCGTCCATAATCGGCATATCAATGTCGAGAATGATAATATCAATCGGGTTGTCTTGCATGCTTAACAGCAGCGATTTAATGGCAATTTCACCATTAGCAGCAGAACCACGCAAAGTAAACAAGGTATCTTGCGCCACGACTTTCGCCATATATGCCCGCGCCACGGCAGAATCATCTGCAATCAAAACGCTATAGGGAGGATGTATTGATGCAGATTGCATTATTTTATAACAATCCGATTTGTTCTAGCTTAGTGCGGATAATATCCGCATCAAACGGTTTCATGATATATTCGTCTGCGCCTGCACCGAGTGCAGCCATGATATGATCCATATCATTTTCCGTCGTGCATAAAATCACTTTGGGTTGGCGTTCTAAATCGGTGGCACGGAGTGCGGTGAGGAACTCTAGGCCGTTCATGACGGGCATATTCCAATCAAGCAAGACGCCATCGGGAATCGCTTCTTTTACGGCATCGAGTCCATGCTGACCATTGTCCGCCTCCCGTGTTTCAATACCGAGATCATGAAAAATTTTGCGGGCGACCGATCGAATAACGCGAGAGTCATCCACAAGTAGAAAAGTCGTCATGGTATTATCACTCCTTGCTTAAAGTATTCAAAACGGGTTATGCTGCCCGTTCTTCTAGTTCTACAAATAGTTTCCCAATATCGAGTACGAGCAACAATTCGTTCTCGAGTTTATAAATCCCTTGGCTGATATCGCGCCATTGTGCCTGTACGGTAGAGGGCAATTTTTCAAAATCTTTATCTGGGAGAGTGAGTACGTCACGCACACCATCCACCACAAGGCCATACATATCGCCGCGATGATCAATCACAATACACATTGTATTACGCTCAACAGTATCGCGCTGGTTAATGCCTAAACGGCGGCGTAAATCAATCGCGGTAACGATTTTTCCGCGTAAGTTCAGTGAGCCTGCAACTTCATGCGGCGCAAGCGGAATTGTGTTGATGGTGGGGTTTTGCAGCACATCATGCACGTTTAGGACAGGAATGCCGAACAACTGTCCTGCAAGCGTAAGGGCAACAAATTGCTTGGTGCTGCCAGTATTATTCGGTAAGGTTTCGGTCATCGTACTCTCTCCGTAATTTTTATTTTTGGGACAAACTCTCAGAGCTTTTTACGCTGCAAGGGCAATCTCTCCGAGAATGCGTTCAATAGTTTGCAGCAAAGCATCGCGGTCAAACTTTGGTACATATGTGTCAAATCCTGCCATTTTGGCCTTTTGGAAGCCTTCCGGGCTATTGTAGGAAGACAAGGCAACTAGCGGAATATTGTTCCAACCGCCTTCTGTTTTAATGTTGCGCGCAAAGGCAAAGCCATCCATTTGTGGCATTTCGATATCGCTGATGATAAGATCAAATTTCTCGCCTTTTTCCCTAAGGGCAATCGCCTCTATTGGGTTTTCGAGCGCAATCACCTCGTAGCCAGTCACAGACAGCACAGGAACTAGCAAATTTCGGAAGAACGCACTATCATCAACGATAAGCAAGCGGCGATTGCGCGTGCGGACTTCACCAGAAACGGTAGAAGAATAGGATTTTTTAAACCAATCTGCAAATGCGAGATTAATATAATAATGCGCATCGATAATATCTGTGGCTGCTCCGCGAATAATAGCACTGCCTAACAGACCATGGTTGTCGGAAGCAGGCAGATTAATTTTTATGGCCTCTTCAGTAATATCGACAATTTTGTCTACCAACAACCCCATGCTCCGATCGCCTTCGGAAAAAACCAAAATGGGCTGAACGCCACTATCAAGGAGCGGGTAATCAGGCGTAACCATGACAAGCGGCATGAGCGCCCCTCGATATTGCACAAGCGGTTGTCCGCTGCTGAATTCAACCGTATTCATTTCCACTTCTTCTAACCGCGCGACCAGTGCCAATGGCACAGCGTAAGGTGTTTTGCCGCCTGCTGTAAACACCAGCATGGCGATTTTGTCTTCGCTGCTTTGCGCTGTTTTTGTTTGTGATTGGTCATATGCAATAGATTCTGCGGCGCTGCCTTCTCCCGTTTTTGCGG
>JBILKT010000108.1:0-6320 GCA_044376545.1 Alphaproteobacteria bacterium | reverse complement strand
GGGTTTGGGGGGGGCGTAAAAAAGGTAACTGCTTAGCTACAGCCGTCAAGGGATGAGGCACGAGGCACGAGGAAAAGAAAGAGTATCAACCTTATCCCTTGCGCCTAGCCCCTAGTGCCTAACACCTCGTGCCTCGTGCCTAATACCCCTAGTGCCTAACACCTCATCCCTCGTGCCTCGCGCCTAATGCCTGATGCCTGATGCCTGATGCCTAGTGCCCCGCGCTTAACCACGTCAACGCCTCCACCTCGTCAATGAATCTTTCGACAACCCTTAAACCCTGTTGCCAGAACGTCGGGTCAAGGGGGTTGAGGTTAAAGGGCTTCAATAATTCCACGCAATCTTTGCTGCCGCCTGCTTTGAGCAACGCAAGATATTTTGCGGCGAACCCGTCGGGCTGTTGTTCATACACCGCATAGAGCGAGTTCACCAAGCAGTCGCCAAACGCATAGGCGTAGACATAAAACGGCGAGTGGATGAAGTGAGGGATGTAGCTCCAATATTGCTTGTAGCTGTCATCAAAAACAAAGGCATCACCAAGGCTTTCTTGCTGCACGCCAATCCAAGTCTCGCTGAGTTCTTGGGGCGATAGTTCATGGTCTTGGCGGCGGGTGTGCACTTCTGCTTCAAACAAATGGAACGCAATTTGTCGCACCACGGTGTTGAGCATATCTTCCACTTTTCCTGCCAACAGGCGCATTTTTTGTTGCGGTGTGGTGGTCTTCCGCAACAGCGATTGGAAGGTGAGCATTTCGCCAAACACTGAGGCGGTTTCGGCAACGGTGAGCGGCGTATCGGCGAGCAAATAGCCCTGTTCCGCGGATAACAGCTGATGCACGCCATGCCCTAATTCATGGGCAAGTGTCATCACATCGCGGTTGCGTCCCTTGAAATTCACCAGCAAATAAGGATGTACGCTGGGCACGGTGGGGTGGGCAAACGCGCCGGAATCTTTGCCTTGACGCGGCTCTGCATCAATCCATGCGTTGTCAAAAAATTTGCGCCCTAAGGCTGCAAGTTCGGGGGAGAAACTGTGGTAGGCTTCGAGCACAATCGCCACCGCTTCTTCCCAAGAATATACAGTGGCGTCTTCGCCTAACAACGGGGCATTTCTGTCCCAATAATCGAGGGGGGATTTGTTGAGCCATTGCGATTTTAGTTTATAATAGCGGTGCGACAGTTTCCCGAAAGATCCGCGTACTGCCGCAATCAACGCGTCGACCGCTTGGTCATTAATATCGTTTGCAAGATTGCGCGAGGCAAGCGGATGTGGGAATTTGCGCCACCTGTCTTCCACCGCTTTGTCTTTGGCAAGGGTGTTGAGGATGAGAGTGAACAGCGATTTATTTTGCTCCAGCACGCCGCCAAAACTGATCGCGGCTTCCTTGCGCTCTGCCTCATTTTTGCTGGTTGAAACGATGTGCAAAATTTCTGTCTCGCTCAGCATTTTTCCTTGATAGGGAAAGCGCAAAGCAGACATGCTTTCATCAAACAAACGCACCCAATTTGCACTCGCCGTAATCGCCTTATCGTGCAGCAATTCTTCTAGTTCTTGCGAAAGTTGATAGGGCTTGAACAACCGAATTTTACTGAGCCATTTTTGATAAGCGCAAAGAGCAAGAGAGGCGGCATAATGGGCCGCAAGAGCCTCCTCTTCAAGATCGCAAATTTCTAAGCCAAAGAACAATAGATGACGTTCGGCATCATTCACTTGCTCTTGGCAATTTTGATAGAATTGTGCGTTGCCGTCTGTGTCTCTGTCCGCCGCAAACACAAGTTGCGCGTAGCTCATGACTTTGCCAAAACGCTCTTGCAGGGCCTCATAGTCTTTGATTGCGGTGGCGAGGTCATCCCCTGTGAGTAGCGGCAAATTACCCTGATAGCGCAGTTGGAAAGATTGCGCCGCTTTGGTGGCGGCAAGAAGATCCGCTTGTAGTTTTTCATCGGTGGGAGACTGATATAGGTCGCTTAAATTCCAAACGGGGAGAGTCATGGCGAAAACTTTCGATTATGTATACCGCTCGCATCTGAAGATTTGCAAAAAAATCTTGCAATCGGTAAAGCCCACGCGGCGCCCCAGCGAAACGTTGCACATTCTTCCTGTGCAACAGGTATATACCGCTCGCATCTGAAGATTTGCAAAAAAATCTTGGGATCGGTAAAGTCCGCGCGGTGCCCCAGCGAAACGTTGCACATTCTTCCTGTGCAACAGGTATACCAATCCTCTTTGAAACCCAAAAGAAAAATGGACCCCAGCCGGAGTTTATCCTCGCGAAGGCGGGGGCTGGGGATTCGCTCAGGGTGATTGCTCACTCAGGTCGAATCCCCTGCGAAGGCAGGGGCCCAAAAAATACCAATTACGGGGTACTAGGATGATTGGTATAATCCCCCCCCGCACAACCGCACGGGGGATTTTCTTTTCTATACGAAAGACAGGGCGTGTTTTACTCCGCCGCGGTTCTTGCGCCAGCAACTTCTTTGCGCATGGTACGCGCCGCATTAACCATAGCGGCCAATGCTGGTTTCACTTCTGCCCATTTGCGGGTTTTGAGGCCACAATCAGGGTTCACCCAAATTTGCTGGGCATCGAGGCTGCGGATAGATTTTTTCAGCAAGTCAACCATCCACGCTTCTGTTGGGATGCGCGGTGAGTGAATGTCATACACACCGGGCCCGATTTCGTTGGGGTATTTGTATTCCTCAAACGATTCGAGCAACTCCATTTGCGAACGGGAAGTCTCTATAGAAATAACATCCGCGTCCATCGCGCCAATAGACGGCATGATGTCATTGAATTCAGAGTAGCACATATGGGTGTGAATTTGTGTGCTGTCGTCTACCACGCTGGCAGACAAATGGAACGCCTCCACTGCCCAATGCAAATACGCTGCCCAATCTGCCTTGCGAATGGGGAGGCCTTCGCGGATAGCAGGCTCATCAATCTGAATGATTTTAATGCCTGCTTTTTCTAGGTCAGCCACTTCATCGCGAATTGCCAAGGCAATTTGACGGCAGGTTTCAGAACGGGGTTGGTCATCGCGCACAAACGCCCATTGCAACATGGTGATAGGCCCTGTGAGCATGCCTTTCATCCATGATTTAGTGAGGCTTTGTGCGAACGCTGTCCACTCAACAGTCATCGCGGTGGGGCGGTTCACATCGCCAAAAATGATGGGGGGTTTCACACAGCGTGAGCCATAACTTTGCACCCAGCCGTTTTTGGTGAAGGCATAGCCTTCCAACAGTTCACCGAAATATTCCACCATATCGTTACGCTCGAACTCGCCGTGTACCAACACGTCAATGCCGATTTCTTCTTGGTAGGTAACCACTTCACGAATTTTTTCTTCCAGTGCCGCGTTGTAGTGCGCCTCGGTGATGTCCCCGCGCTTCAAGTCAGCACGGTATTTACGCACCTCAGGGGTTTGCGGGAACGAGCCGATGGTGGTGGTCGGGAACAACGGCAAGCCCAATGCTTTCACCTGTGCTTCACGGCGTTGCGCAAACGGATGCTTGCGGGTTGCCATGTCTTTGGTGACAGCGGCAAGACGTTGTTTTACGGCTGGATTGTGTACACGGTTGGAGCTGCTGCGGCTCGCAATCGCTGTGCGGCTGGTCTCCAATTGTGCGGACACAGACGCAACGCCATTATTGAGGGCGTTGGTGAGGGTGGCAATTTCTTCGAGTTTTTGGGTGGCAAACGCAAGCCAGCTCTTGAATTCAGCATCCAGCTTTGTTTCTTCGGCAAGGTCAACAGGGCTGTGCAGTAACGAGCAAGAGCCCGCGATAATCACGCGCTCTTTGCCCAATTTCGCCACTGCTTTTTCTGCGGTAGCAAGGGCTTTATCAAGGTCTGTGCGCCAGATGTTGCGCCCATCCACCAACCCAAGAGAGAGGGATTTATCAGCAGGCAAGGCATTGAGCACGGCATCTAGCTGTTGTGGGGCACGCACCAAATCAATGTGCAGCGCTTGCACAGGCAAGTTTACGGCTGTTTGCAGGTTGTCACCCAACGCTTCAAAGTAGGTCGCAACGAGGATGTTCAGCCCTGATGCTTTCAGCGCCGTATACGCCGCGGTGAAGGTTTTTTGTTGTGACGGGGTGAGGTCTGTTACCAAGAACGGCTCATCAAACTGCACCCACTCTGCGCCTGCAGCCTTCAACTCATTGAGGAGTTGTACGTACACAGGCAATAATTTTGGCAACAGGTCAAGACGGTCAAAATCCGCGCCTTTGCACTTGCCCAGTAACAGATAGGATACAGGTCCTACTAACACAGGCTTGGTTTTAATGCCCAGTGCCAAGGCTTCTTTAAATTCATCTACCGCTTTGCGAGATTGAAGATCAAAGTTTTGCGCCCCTTCAAATTCAGGCACGAGGTAGTGATAGTTGGTGTCAAGCCACTTGGTCATTTCCATCGCAACCACGTCACGGGCGGCAGATTGCTCACCCCGTGCCATCGCAAAGAATGTGCCGAGGTCAACGTCATTGCCTGTGAAGCTATAGCGTTCTGGCACTGCCCCCACCATGCAAGTGGTGTCAAGAACATGGTCATAAAACGAAAAATCGTTAGACGGAATGTGCTGAATGCCTTTTTCTGCTTGCAGTTTCCAGTGGCGCGCCCGCAATTCTTGGGCGGTTGCTTGCAGTGCCTCAACCGTGCTGTTGCCTGCCCAGTAGGATTCAACGGCGGTCTTCAACTCCCGCTTTACGCCAATCCGTGGAAATCCTAAATTCGCCGCTAGTACCATAAAGTCCTCTGTATTTTACATCAAAGTATAATAGCATAGCGAGATTTTTGAAGAGGTCAAGTAGGGGAAAGCGTTTTTGTTAAAAAATTTATTGACAATTGTATGTATATATTGCTCTATTTTTATGTTGTAAAAATTACAGGAGATTTTTTTATGAGAAATTATGCAAAGCCAGATTTACAGTAATACCAATCCGCTTAAGTTCCTAAAGGAATGCGTCATAAATAAGATAGCTGGACCCCTTATCTGATAAGAAGATGGTAGCAATGATCATCTTCTTATCAGATAAGGGGTCCAGAAAGTTTTAGAAACTTAAGCGGATTGGTATAACTACCTAGCTACGGTCATCTTCTGATCCTCAAGGGACGAGGCACGAGGGGCTAGGCACGAGGAAAAAGAAGGGACTATTTTGATACTCTTTTTTTTCCTCGTGCCTCGTGCCTAGCCCCTCGTGCCTCGTGCCTCGTGCCCCGTGCCTCGTGCCTCGTGCGTTGAAGAGTAGCTAGGGAGTTACGATTTACAGGCTTGGTATAATTGTCAACAGAGCCTAATTCCCAAGCAAGGGACTCGAGGAAGTTTTGCAGGAAACAGCCCGTGTGTCTCTCTCTTCAGCACATCGTACCGTAGCAGATATGATAGCAATGGGAGTGCCAGTGCCCGCAAAGAATTGCTTTTCCGCAGCCATTCTTGCCTGAATAACATTCTCATTATTGCTTGCGCCAAATTTCGGCGTTACCCTTAATATACCCTCACTGCGCGTTACCGTGTAATTAGGATTAACCAACGTGCCCTCTGCCATAATGCGATAAACGCCGGGGGCACTGATGGATGTTGCATCGCTCGATACTTGGAAGTCCGACATGACATCACTCAAAATATGCCAAGGACGCAACCCTTGCGTCGTATATGCAAACAGAGGATTATTCTCACCAATAGACCGCGTTGCATCATTCGCTCTAATCGTAAGCGCGGCTTTATTAATAGTTAAATCGCCTGCCACAAGATTAATGGTATACCCGATAAGCGAGGTGAATGTGCCTTGTGAGAGGGTAATCCCGCCAAGGTAATTACCAGCGTTGGTATAGTTTGTGGCGATGCTGCCAGATCCACTGAGTACGGAACTGAGCGTATCGCCGCTGACAAGAGTTGACAGGTCAATCTCATAGCCCGATGCGTCATTGAGGATGCCATCGCCATAGGTAATGCTTTGGTTTTTAGCACGAATGGTGAGGGTGGGGACATATGATGTATAATAAATATAACTGCCAGTGTCGCCGGCTTGTGGTGCGCCATAACGCCGCGATGGTAGGGGCATGCTGCCATAGGTATCGTTTAACGGATTACTGCTGTAGATAATATAGCGTCCGTTGGGGGTGCTTAATGCGGTGGTAAGCCCGCTGTTATTAATAAAGTTGCCATTTGCCGCCTGCAACACAATGGCATTACCACTGGCGGTCGAGGTTAACGGTGTCGCCCCCGTCAACGTAATATTGCCTGTATTTGCGTTTAATGTCAGGGCATTGCTCCCTGCGTTAATGCCGCCTGTTACGATATTCCCGCCGTATACTT
>JBILKT010000107.1:0-6324 GCA_044376545.1 Alphaproteobacteria bacterium | reverse complement strand
ACTAGGAAAAGAAAGAGTATTAAAATAGTCCCTTCTTTTTCCTTGTGCCTCGTGCCTTTTAACAACAAGAAGGCATGCTAGGTGGGTAGTTACGAAATGTTTCTACTGTGCTGCGCGTCCGTAGGTATCTTCAAGGCGTACAATATCATCCTCGCCCAAATAACTGCCCGATTGCACTTCCACGAGCACTAACGGGATTTTTCCAACGTTTTCCAATCGATGCACACACCCCAATGGCAGATAAATGGACTCATTTTCTTGCAATAAAACCTCTTCCCCATCACGGTGCACTAACGCTGTGCCATTGGTGACCACCCAATGCTCAGCTCGATGGAAATGCTTTTGCAGGGACAATTTTTGTTGCGGTTTTACAACAAGACGCTTCACCTGATATCGATCGCCCGTATCCAATGCCTCATAACTACCCCACGGACGGCGCACCTTTCTGTTGAGGATTGCTTCACTACGATTTTGTTTTTTCAGCGTATCTACAAGTGTTTTTACCTGTTGGGTTTGGCTCCTATCTGCAACCAGAATGGCATCTGCCGTTGCCACAATCACTAAATTTTCCACCCCCACTGTTGCTATAAGCTGTTTCTCAGCGCCCCGAATGTAGCAATTCTTTGTATTTTCAGTAACTACATCGCCAATGCTCATGTTTTGGTTGTTATCTTTTATGCTGATGTCATAGAGTGCGCCCCATGATCCTACATCACTCCAGCCTGTTTGTGAGGCCTGCACCACCGCCGCTTTCGTGGTTTTCTCCATCACAGCATAGTCGATAGAATCCCCCGTAATTTTATTGAAGCTTTCCGCCTCAAGGCGAATAAAATCAAGATCCTGCTTGGCATTTTTAAGAGACTGCTTGCAGTATTTCACCACTTCGGGAGCGTATTTTGTGAGTTCCTCAAGAAAGGTTTTTGCCGCAAACGCGAAAATCCCTGAATTCCACAAGTGCGTCTCTGCTGCAACAAACTTTTCGGCTATTGCCCGCACAGGTTTTTCCACAAATTTTTGTACGGTATAGATTGCGCTATCCGCTGCAAAGCCTTGTAATGGCTCGCCTTTATGGATGTAGCCATAGCCTGTTTCCGCAAAGGTAGGCTGAATGCCAAAGGTGACAATATGCCCCGCCTCTGCCGCCTCTGCCGCAATCACTGCTGCCTGATGAAACGCCTCTTCGTGCAGAATAACATGATCGGATGGTGCAAGTAAAATCAGGGCATCAGGGTTTTCTTCCATAAGTAACAACGCAGCAATGGCAGCAGCAGGCGCTGTGTTTTTGCCTGTTGGTTCAAGGATGATGCGTGCGGCACAGTGCTGCTGCAACAGCTGTTCGGCAATCGCAAAGCGATGCGCCTCATTACAAATCACAAGTGGAGCGGCATAAGCAGTTTTATCCGTAAAACGTAACACCGTTTCCTGCAGCAAGGTCTTATTACTTACCAAGGGGAGTAATTGCTTGGGATAATCTTGCCGTGAAAGTGGCCATAATCTTGAGCCAGAACCGCCAGAAAGAAGCACGGGAGTCAACAGAACCATAATAACTCTTTGATAGTATTTCAGAGGGAATAAAGATTAGTCTTAACGTGTTACCTGATTAAATTTATTATTCTGCAAAACAGAAAAGGGAGGTGCATTATTTTCATTATTTAATGGCAAGGGAATAACTTTTTCATCTGTCTCACCGTAGCCTAACACCGTACGGGCTTGCTCATCAAGCATATCTTGATCGATGTTATCTTTACGCAATAAGGTGACGCGTCGATGTAATGCCTCGTTTTCTTGTTGTAACGAAGAAAGCCTACTATCTAAGATTTCCGCTTCGCTTTTGAGGCTGTTATACGCGAATAGCCCTCGACTTCCCGAGACATAATGATAACAAAAATAAAACAGCACAACTAACGACAATGCCGCCCAAAGCAAAGACTTTGGTTGATGTTGTCTTAAAGAATGCAAGGAAAAATAATCACGCATTATTTTTTGTTTTTTTTGGGGGGGGCTTATACCTGCTGCACATGAAGAATGTGCAACGTTTCGCTCAAGCGCCGCGCGGGCTTTATGTTCATCACAAAGGAAAGGATTGGGACGAAGATAGAATGGTTAATTTTTGCCCGTAAATCAAGAAAAAACGAATTTTGGATTGCGCGCACTTTCCCCCTTGTTCTTTTTGTAAGACTACGATAAGGATACCCCTCTTTGTACACAACGCGCACCCGTAGCTCAACGGATAGAGCATCTGACTACGGATCAGAAGGTTAGGAGTTCGAGTCTCTTCGGGTGCGCCAAGTTCACAAAAAACAAATGTTGTATCTTATAAAAACATTGGTTATAAAGCTTTTTTGAAAGTCTACTGCCATATCGCGGGGTGGAGCAGCCCGGTAGCTCGTCAGGCTCATAACCTGAAGGTCGTCAGTTCAAATCTGGCCCCCGCAACCAACATTTGCAAGGCTTTCAGCGCACTTGCAAAAACCCAAAAAATTCGTGGTGCCGCACTGGTGCCGCAGCGCACAGAATCCCCACTTTAAATTTCTTTAGAAAACAGCTCCAACTTTTACGCTGTTGCATTGGCTATGTTTCATTGTTACACGTTCTCATAAAAAAGGCGTAACAATGACCGACGAGCAAAAGAAAAAGCTGGAAGCGCAATTATGGAACATTGCAAACACCCTTCGCGGTAAAATGGATGCCGATGAATTCCGCGATTACATTTTGGGGTTTATTTTCTACAAGTACCTATCCGAGAATCTGTATCGCTATGCCAACGCAATTTTAAAGCATGATGGCTTAGATTACCTACAAATCAATGAAAACAGCGCAGAGGGTCAAGAATACATTGCCGCTATTAAAGCAGAAGCGGTGGAACAACTTGGTTATTTCTTAAAGCCTTCTGAGTTATTTGGTGAACTTACAAAACGCGGTAACGCAAAAACTGATGGTGCGCATGGGTTTATTCTGGATGACCTACAAAAAGTCCTGAACAGCATTGAAGACAGCACTCGCAACACCGAAAGTGAGGATGAATTTGACAAGCTGTTTGCGGATTTAGATTTAACCTCTAATAAATTGGGTAAAACAGAAACGGCAAAAAATGATCTGATTGCCAAAGTGCTTTCCCATCTAAACGCCATTGATTTTGAGCTGGAAAACGCCAACAGCGACATATTGGGTGATGCCTATGAATACCTGATTGGGCAATTTGCCAGCGGCGCGGGCAAAAAAGCTGGTGAATTCTATACGCCGCAAGCGGTTTCCACCGTGCTGGCGCGGCTTGTGACTACGGGAAAAGAGCGTCTTAAATCTGTGTACGATCCAACATGCGGTTCGGGTTCCCTCTTGCTTAGGGTCGCAAAGGAAGTGAAAGAAGTATCCGAATTTTACGGTCAAGAACTTAACCACACCACCTTTAACCTAGCCCGCATGAACATGATCCTGCACGGGGTGCATTACCGCAAATTTGATTTACGCCAAGAAGACACGCTGGAGCACCCGCAACACATAGGGCTAAAAGCCGAAGCGATTGTTGCTAATCCCCCGTTCTCTGCACATTGGAGTGCAAACCCGCTGTTTCTAAGCGATGACCGTTTCAGCCAATACGGCAGGCTAGCCCCTTCCAGCAAAGCCGATTTTGCCTTTGTCCAACATATGATTCACCACTTGGCAGATAACGGGCAAATGGCAGTGGTATTGCCGCATGGCGCGTTGTTTCGTGGCGGGGCAGAGGGTCATATTCGCCAGTATCTTATTGAACAGCGCAATTATCTGGATGCAGTGATTGGCTTGCCTGCCAACATTTTTTACGGCACGTCCATTCCCACGTGTGTGATGGTGTTTAAAAAATGCCGCCAGCACAGTGATATTTTGTTTATTGATGCCAGCCAGCATTTTGAAAAGGCTAAAAATCAGAATTTCCTGCGTAAACAGGATATTGATAAAATTATCACCACCTACCGTGAGCGCCTTGCAGAACCACACTATAGCCACCGCGCCAGTATTACTGAAATTACTGAGAATGAATACAATCTCAATATCCCCCGCTATGTGGATACCTTTGAGGAGGAAGAAGAGATTGACCTTGATGCCGTGGCAACCGAACTGCAAGAGCTGGAAAAAGGCATGGCGGCGATTAATGCCGATATTGCACGATTTTGCCAAGAATTGGGGATAAAGGCACCCGTATGACAAACTTACCAACCGCCAATACCCCCGAAACCTTATTTTTGCTGTATGGTGATAATGAAAATGCTGTGCGCTTGCGGGTGTTATTGCAAGATGAAACAATATGGCTTTCCCAACGGCTTATGGCGGCCTTGTTTGAAACAACAACAGAAAATATCATTCAGCACTTAAAGAATATCTATAACGATGGGGAATTATCTGAACTGGCAACTACTAAGGATTTCTTAGTAGTTCAAACTGAGGGTACGCGTGATGTGCAACGCAACCTAAAGCATTACAACCTCGATGCCATCATCGCCGTGGGCTATCGCGTTAATTCCAAACGTGCCACGCAATTTAGGATGTGGGCAACACAAATTCTAAAAGAGTACATCAAAAAGGGCTTTGTGCTGGATGATGACCGCCTGAAACAGGGGGAGCAAACTTTTGGGGTAGATTACTTTAAAGAATTGCTGGAACGGGTTCGCTCTATCCGCGCCAGTGAGCGGCGAATCTACCAACAAATTACCGATATTTTTGCCGAATGCAGCAGTGACTATAACCCCGATGCTGACACCACCCACGATTTTTACGCAATGATCCAAAACAAGTTTCATTTCGCTATTACAGGGCAGACGGCGGCGGAAATTATCCATGATAAAGCAGACCACACCGCCCCCCATATGGGGCTGACAACGTGGAAAAAATCCCCAAACGGGCGGGTGTTGCAATCGGATGTAACCATTGCCAAAAACTATCTGGCAGAGGCCGACATAAAACGCTTAGAACGCACCATTTCAGGCTTTTTTGATTACATTGAAAACATTATCGAAAACCGTATTGCCATGACCATGGCGGATATGGCCGCCAGCGTGGATAAATTCCTGACCTTTAACGAATACAAAATTCTGGCAGGCAAAGGCCGCATCAGCAAGCCCCGCGCCGATGCCAAAGCCGTTGCCGAATATAAAATCTTCAACAAAACCCAAAAAATAGAATCGGATTTTGACAGGGTAGTGAAGAAGGTAAGCCAGCGCGGCAAGGCGGGTAAGAAGGGGGCAGAGGCATGAGCCATACCCCCAAACACCGCAACACACCGCGCTTGCGTTTTCCTGAGTTTAAGGGGGCGTGGAATGTGCCGACGTTAGGTGAAATCAGCGACCGAATCGTCAAAAAAGTTGGCACACAATCTCTTGAAACTATTAGCATTAGTGCAGGCATAGGTTTCGTTTTGCAGGCTAAAAAGTTTAGCCGCGATATATCTGGTGAGCAATATAAGAACTATATTGTGCTAAATAAGGGTGACTTTTCTTATAACAAGGGAAATTCTAAAAAGTTTCCTCAGGGATGCGTGTATAAATTGACTAACTTTGATCGGGTAGCTGCTCCAAACGTATTCTTCAGCTTCAAATTCAAGAGTGATTATATTTGTGATTTTTATCAAGGTTATTTTGAAAATAACTTTCACGGAGAACAGTTGAAGAAATTCATCACAAGTGGAGCTAGAAGCAATGGCTTGCTTAACATAAGCGCGGATGATTTTTTTAGTATTAAATTGCCTACCCCCGCTGATGCAAAAGAACAAAAAAAAATAGCTGCGTTCCTCAAGGCGGTGGATGCAAAAATAGCGGCGGAGCAACAGCGGCAAGCGTTGTTACAGCGGTATAAAAAAGGCGTGATGCAAAAACTATTCACGCAAACCCTACGCTTTACCCAAGACGACGGCACGCCCTTCCCTGATTGGGAGGAAAAGCGATTGGGGGAGATTGCAAAGGTATTTTCTGGAGGAACCCCCACCTCAACAAATCGTCAATATTACAACGGTTGTATTCCTTTTATTAAATCGGGGGAAATAGGAAAAACATCTACAGAGCAATCAATAAATGAACTGGCTTTAGATCAGTCTTCAGCAAAAATGATTAAACGCGGAGATTTATTAATGGCTCTTTATGGTGCGAATAGTGGAGAAACAGCAATTTCTAAAATTGATGGAGCAATAAATCAGGCTATTTTGTGTATCCAGTCTAAGCACAATATCGTGTATACCTATTTCACCTGAAGATTTGGCACGGGTAGAAAGCGCTGAAAATTATCCGTGATATAGTTGATAAGCTCATCTTTGTATGCGGGGATGGTGTCAAAGAACCCGAGCACGGCATTTTTGAA
>JBILKT010000106.1:0-6353 GCA_044376545.1 Alphaproteobacteria bacterium | reverse complement strand
CTCGGAGAACGCACTCACTCAGGACGAATCCCCTGCGAAGGCAGGGGCCCAGTTCCTTTAGTTTTTAAAGTGAATTGGTATTAGAACTTGTCTGGGATCTTGCCCTATGCCACCCCCAACGCCCGCCAACCAATATCCCGTCTGCAAAATCCATTGTCCCACTGGATAGCATCCACGGTTTTATAGGCATTTTGCTGCGCTTGCCGCAAGGTTGCCGCTTTGCTGCTCGCCACTAGCACACGCCCGCCAATCGCGGTTAAATTGCCGTTTTCGTCTCTTGCTGTGCCTGCATGAAACACGACTGTATCAGCGGTGGCAGGTAACGCCTCCACCCCCCCAATTACCGTGCCTTTTTGGAACGAGGCAGGATAGCCCTTAGCCGCCATCACCACGCATAAAGCAGGCGCATCATCCCACACAGGGGTTGGCAACGCGCTCAGCCGTTGTTCTGCCACGCTGAGCATAATTTCCACAATATCGGTGTTGAGGCGCAGCATAAGCACTTCACATTCAGGGTCACCAAAACGGGCGTTATATTCCACCAATTTCGCGCCGTCTTTTGTCACCATTAACCCCGCATACAGCACTCCTTGATAGGTAATACCTTCGGCTTTCAACGCCTCTACCGTGGGGATAATAATGCTATCCATCATCTGTTGCGTGAACACAGGGTTCTCTAAAGGTGCGGGGGAATACGCCCCCATGCCGCCTGTATTCGCGCCCTTATCGCCATCAAACACGCGCTTGTGGTCTTGCGCCGTGCCGAATGGTATTGCGGTGATGCCATCCGTCAGCGCAAAGAAGCTTACCTCCTCGCCGTCCATAAATTCTTCGATGACAATAGCCCCTTGCTCTGCCAACAAGGTGTGTACAGCTGCCTCTCCCTCTGCGTAACTCTCCGCAATAATCACGCCTTTGCCTGCCGCCAAGCCATCCGCTTTAATCACCAAGGGAGGAGACAACGTTTGCAAATACTGGAGGGCAGGCTCTGCCTTTGTGAATCGCTGATAGGCTGCTGTGGGAATGCCATATTTCGCGCACAGGTCTTTCATAAAGCCCTTAGAGCCTTCGAGTTGTGCGGCGTCTTGATTACAGCCAAACGCCTTGATGCCTGCCGCTGTGAGGGCATCCACCACCCCTGCGACCAATGGCGTTTCGCCGCCCACCACCACAAAATCAATCGCATTTTTTTTACAGAATGCCACGACGTCGGCAGGATTATTGGCGTTGCCTGCAACGGTTGTCGCAAGGCCTGCAATCCCTGCATTGCCATTCATGCAGTATAACACTGTGCAGTGCGCGGATTGTTTGATTTTCCACGCGAGAGCGTGTTCGCGCCCGCCGTTGCCAAGGAGGAGGATGTTCATGGTTTACTAACTTTCGCTTGTTCTGTTGCTCGCACAGGATATACAGAAACAACCATGCCTATTCAATCCCCCGTTTTCAGTGTTTCTGACCTTGCCTTCGCGCTTAAAGCAACCGTGGAGGAAACATTCGGCTTTGTGCGGGTACGTGGGGAGATTGGCGATTGCAAACAAGCCTCCTCAGGGCATTGGTATTTCACCCTCAAAGATGCCAATGCGGTGATGGATAGCGTGTGCTGGCGCGGCACAGCAGAAAGGCTTCCTGTGCGCCCCGAAGAGGGATTAGAGGTAATTTGCAGCGGACGGCTGACCACCTATCCCGCTCGCTCAAAATATCAGTTAGTTGTTGATAGTCTAGAACCCGCAGGACAAGGGGCGTTGCTCGCCCTGTTAGAACAACGCAAAGCTGCCCTTGCCAAAGAAGGATTGTTCGATAGCGACCGCAAACAGGAGTTGCCGTGGTTGCCGCGTACCATCGGCGTGATAACCTCCCCCACAGGGGTGGTGATTCGTGATATTTTACATCGCCTGAGTGACCGTTTTCCGTGTCATGTATTGGTCTACCCTGTGTTGGTGCAGGGTGACGGCGCAGCGGCGCAAATCACCCACGCGATTAAGACTTTCTCGACAATCGCAATAGACAATCCGTTGCGCCCCGATGTGTTGATTGTGGCACGTGGCGGCGGGTCTTTAGAAGACCTATGGTGTTTTAATGAAGAAAATGTGGTGCGGGCGGCGGCACACTGCACCATTCCGCTCATTTCCGCCGTGGGGCATGAAACCGATACCACGCTTATTGACTTTGCCGCCGACAGACGCGCCCCCACCCCCACTGCCGCCGCTGAAATGGCAGTGCCTGTACGCGAGGAGATTTTAAACAGTATCGCCCACGCGCTCTATCGCCTGCAAACTGCGTGGCAGCGTGAGTATCAGCGACGTACAGACTATGTGCGATTGCTTTCTGCCCGCATTGCCTCACCGCAACGGTTATTTGAATTTAATCAACAACGTGTTGATGACCTAAGCGATAGGCTTTCCAAGTCTCTCAACCGCTTTTTACAGCAAAAATACACGCAACTGGAAACGCTGCAAAAACTCCTGCAAACCCTTTCATACCAAGGAGTTTTAGAGCGTGGTTTTGCCTTTGTGACAGATACCAACGGTAACGCAATTCCGTTAAGACAGACGGCTGTTAGGCAATCGCAGTTGACAATTCACTTTAAAGACGGAGATCTAGGCGTTACGCTAGCTACAGCCATCTTCTGATCCTCAAGGCGCGAGGCATGAGGCATGAGGGATGAGGGATGAGGGATGAGGCACGAGGGGCGAGGAAAAGAAAGAGTATCAAAATAGGTAACTACCCACCTAGCATGCCTTCTTGTTGTTAAAAGGCACGAGGCACGAGGCACGAGGAAAAAGAAGGGACTATTTTAATACTCTTTCTTTTCCTCGTGCCTCGTGCCTCGTGCCTTGAGGAGTAGCTAGGGAGTTACCAAAATAGTCTCTTTTTGGCTCTAAAGGAATGCCTTGTAAGGTTAAGTTACTGGACCGCTTCCCACTGCGCAAGCGCTTGCGCAGTGGGGTACAGTTCTTTCGGGTTTCAAAGAGAGTTGGTATAATCTTCTCTCCGTGGCACGCGGCTTAAACAATCCTGCGCGAAAATCTTCGCATAGGTTTGCGGGTCAATATTGCCGCCTGAGAGCATAATCAGCACTGTTTGTTTGGTTGGCTGTGTTTGCAGCCAACGGTGTGCTGCCGCCATGGCCATGGCAGAGGTGGGTTCAACGGTGGTCTTCAGCAGATGCATCAGCCATTGTGTCCAATACACCATCGCGTCTTCGGTGATTTCGTAAAAATCGGTAAGCTGTTTGAGATAGAAAAAGGTGCGTTCGGAAATGGCGAGGGTGCGGGCGCCATCCGCAAGCGTGGGCGGGGTTTGGGGTAAGCGTACAATCTTGCCGCTGCGATAGGATTGCGTGGCATCATTCCCCAATAACGGTTCCGCCGCGAATACTTTTGCTGCTGGGGCAAGGAGTTGCGCTGCAAGTAGGGTACCCGAAAGCCAGCCGCCCCCGCCACAGGCAGCAAAAATAGCATTAGGGTTGATGCCGTCTTGCAATGCCTCAAAACAGGCAGTGCCTTGCCCTGCGATAATATCATCGTGGTCATAAGGCGGAATGAGCGTTGCCCCCGTTGTGACAACGTCTGCCACGCGGGCTTCTGCTTCTTGGCGTGTTTGGGTGATAATCACCTCCGCACCATAACCACGGGTTGCCTGAATTTTAATGGGGGAGGCTTCTTTGGGGATAAAGATTATTGCCTTTACGCCTAATTTTTGCGCGGCGTAGCTGACGGCTTGTGCGTGATTGCCCGAACTAAATGCGACAACATGGTCAGGCAGGGCATTTTTTTCTTTCAGTGCGAGTAGGGCGTTTAATGCCCCCCGCACTTTAAACGCGCCAACTTTTTGCAGTCCTTCCACCTTAAAGAAAATCTCATGCCCCAGCCAGCCGTTCAGGAGGGTGGAGGACACAACAGGCGTGCGGTGTATATAGGGCGCAATGCGCTGGTGTGCGGTGGCGATGGTGGAGGGGGAAAGGGGAGTGAAATTAGGCATGGACATTTTTATTAAACCTTTTCTAGGGTGATTGGCGTTGTCAGGTCAAAACTCGCAATCCGCACGTACCCAAGAGTACGCTTGCGTTTTCTCGTTTCACCCTTCCTAGCCACTCATCCCGATAAAAGGTTTAATAAAGATGCCCGATGCAACAACCGATACACAATACTTTCCTGTAGCGCCGTATACGAGGCATCAATCACGTTAGGAGACACCCCTACTGTTACCCATGTATTGCCCGTGGTGGCATCGCGCGATTCGATAAGCACGCGGGTAAGAGCTTTTGTGCCGCGATTGGGGGTGAGGATGCGTACCTTATAATCCACCAGCCGCACGCTTTCTAGCGCGGGGAAGGTGGGAATCAGCACACGGCGCAAGGCACTGTCTAGCGCGTTGACAGGGCCATTGCCTGTAGCGGTTTCTGTGTATGTTGCGCCGTTTACTTCTACCTCAACGGTTGCTTGCGACAGGGTTTGCAGCGTGCCGTTTTCTTGGCTCATGCGTTCATCCACGACGCGAAAACTTTTTAGCGTGTAAAATTCAGGCACTCCCAACAAATGCCGCTGGGCAAGGAGCGCGAAACTTGCTTCTGCGCCGTCATACACATAGCCCTCAAACTCCCGTTGTTTCAGCGTTGCCAATAGCTCTTGAATCTTGGGATGGCTTGCGTCCACCGTCATGCCAATATCATGGAGACGGGAGAGGATGTTGGCGCGTCCCGATTGGTCAGACACCACAATATGGCGGCGATTTCCCACCACATCGGGGTTGATGTGCTCGTAACTGCTCGGGTCTTTGGCAACGGCGGAGACATGCAACCCCCCTTTATGGGCGAAGGCAGCCTCTCCCACATAGGCAGCATGGCGGTTAGAGGGACGATTGAGGCGGTCATCGAGAATGCGAGAAATGTGCGTGAGGCGTTCAAGTTTTTGGGGCGTGACGCTGGTGGTATAGCCCATTTTCAGCATCAGGGTGGGGATAATAGCGGTGAGATTCGCATTGCCGCACCGCTCCCCCAATCCATTGAGGGTGCCCTGCACCAATCGCACTCCTGCTTTGACGGCCGCTAAGCTGTTCGCCACCGCATTTTCGGTGTCATTATGGCAATGAATGCCAAGGTTTTCGCCTGCAATGTGGGGGGTGACAGCGTTCACAATTGCTTCAATTTCAAACGGGAGTGTCCCGCCGTTGGTATCGCATAGGGTTATCCATCGTGCTCCTGCCTGATAGGCTGTTGTGATGCATTCTAGGGCATACGCAGGATTGCTTTTGTAGCCATCGAAAAAGTGCTCGGCATCGAAAATGAGTTCTTTGTTGTGGGTGATGGAATGGCGGATGCTGTCATCAATGAGCGCGAGGTTTTCGGGCTTCGTGAGTCCTAACGCGGTTTCCACCTGATAATCCCATGCCTTACCCACAAGGCAAATGCTAGACGCGGTGGTGTTGAGCAGGGCGTTGAGGGCAGGATCGTTGGCAGCAGAACGCCCGTGCCGCTTTGTCATGCCAAACGCGGTAAAACGGGCGTGGGCGAGGGTAGGGGGTTGCGCAAAAAACGCATCATCCGTGGGGTTTGCTCCCGGCCAACCGCCTTCGATATAGTCAATTCCCAGTGCATCAAGCTCTTTTGCAATAGCAGTCTTATCGGCAACGCTGAAGTCAACGCCTTGGGTTTGCGCCCCATCGCGCAAGGTAGTGTCATAGAGGGTGATGTGAGCCATAAAGCGGGAGTATAAACGAAGTGTGGGGAATTTTGAAGGAAGAAGTGTGTTTAATGAACAGATCGGAATCAGGACTTACGCAGTGCTCGTCTTTTTTGCGCTTTCCAATTCCGACTAATCTTTTTGCTGCGCCCTTTGGGCTTGTAAAAAGAAAGTCTCATTGGTTTGCAGGTCAAAAAGCTATGCTTTTTGCCGCTTCAACTTAAAAAATTGCTCAAAATGCTCATTTACCCTTAGTAAACTCCGCTTATTGGCTTCGCCGCCACTTCGTGGTCGCAATTTTTTGCCTTGAACAATTCCGACTAATCTTTTTACTGTGCCCTTTGGGGCTTGTAAAAAGAAAGTCTCATTGGCTTGCGGTTGAAAAAGCAGTGCTTTTTCAATCCTCGCTCAAAAAATCCTTCACCTGCGTAAGTCCTGGATATGTTACGCGATAGGTTTTAATGTTAAAATTCGGAAAAAATCATTATTTTTTCTAATGCAATCGCCCTGGGGGCTGGGGTGTTACCAAAAATCTCAACTTTCTCCTCGTACGTTATACCAATTCACTTTAAAAACTAAAGGAACTGGGCCCCTGCCTTCGCAGGGGATTCGTCCTGAGTGAGTGCGTTCTCCGAGCGAATCCCCTGCGCAGGCAGGGGCCCAGAAATTTTT
>JBILKT010000014.1:0-18372 GCA_044376545.1 Alphaproteobacteria bacterium | reverse complement strand
AAAAACAATATGTTGCGCGATAGGCTTTAATGTTGAAATTCTGAAAAACCATTATTTTTCAACGAGTTATTTTTTCTAATGCAATCGCCCTGCCCTCCCCCCTCTTTGTTGCACGGCTATCTTCTCGCAACACTCGCGATGTGTGTCTGGACGGGGTTTATGTTGGTTGCGCGCATAGGGGGATTAAGTCCCCTTACGGCTTACGACATCATCGCGCTACGTTATGGTGTCTCTAGCACCGTATTTTTAGGCATGTGGTTTTATAAGCCGTTTCCGTTGTTCACAAAACAGAACGTATGCCTCGCACTCGCGGGAGGATTTTTTTACATTCTATTCGTGTTCGTAGGCTTTACGCTGTCTCCCGTAAGCCATGCGTCCATCCTCCTTCCGGGGGGATTTCCTTTTATGACCGCGCTGTTTGCGTATGCAATCTTGAAGGAAATTCCCTCGATGCATCGACGTGTGGGATTAAGCATTATTGCGGCAGGCATGGCATTTTTGGCAGCAGAAAACATGCAACTCCAAGGAACAACCTTACGCGGGGATATTTTATTTCTGTTAGGATCTGCTTGTTGGTGTCTTTACAGCGTGCTGCTCAAAAAATGGCACATTCCGCCTGTACGCGCGGCAACATCTGTCACGCTTATCACGGCGTTGCTTTATCTCCCGATGTATATTCTGTTCCTACCGAAAAACTGGCAACACGCCCAGTTCAATGATATTGCCCTGCCTGCATTTTACCAAGGTATCCTTGTGGGCTGCGTACAAATGCTGCTCTATGTTAAAAGCGTCAACATTTTAGGCCCTTCCCGCATGGGCATGATTATGGCGTGTGTACCTGCCCTTGCAAGTGTCCTTGCTGTGCCGCTTTTGGGCGAACAGTTGTCGTCCAGCCTGATGATTGGCTTGGTGTTGGTGAGTTTTGGAGCCTATTGGGGGAACAAACGGGCACCTCTAAAAACCCTTTTATCGGGATGAGTGGCTAAGGAGCGAGGCTTGAAAAAGCACTGCTTTTTCAAACGTAAGCAAGTAGAGCCTTGGCTTTCACAAACGAAAGTGTAGTGAAAGACTTTAGGCGCAACTGCAATGCGAGGAAACGTAAGCGTACAAAGGGTACGTGCGGCTTTTGAAGCGAGGCTTGACAACGCCAATCGCCCTAGAAAAGAGGTTTTTAGAACTGCCCAAACGTGTAAAGACTCCTAGTAGAGCATAATCGATAATTGCCGTATACTTCACCCCTTCCGCTGCGCAGGCTGCTGCGCAGCGGAAGGGGGCCAGAAAATACGGAAAATATCAATTATGCTCTACTAGTACCCCGTCCATGAATTAACGTAATTTATGGATGGGGCAGTAGGCATTTTACCGCTTTCACAAAAAAATCTCCCTGTCCCGCGCATAATTTTTAAGCTGAATTCGCACGCTCGGGTGTGGTGCGTGGAGCAAGGTTTGCAAGTATTCCCCCACACTTTTTGCCTCCATGGAGCGAATCATGGTACGCATCGCGCCCACTGCATGGGGTGTCATCGACAGGCTTCTAAACCCAAGCCCGATAAGGGCGAGCGCTTCTAACGGACTCCCTGCAATTTCCCCACAGACAGTGATCGGAATTTTTGCTGTCTCGCATTGCTGTGCAAGGCTTGCAAGCATAGTGAGGAACGGGGGGGACAAGGCTTCGTAACGATTATTAAGCAAAGAACTAGAACGGTCACTCGCAAACAAGAATTGCAGCAAATCGTTACTACCCACAGAAATAAAATCAACGTGTTTGAACAAGGTGGGCAGTTGCCACAACAACGACGGCACTTCTAACATCGAGCCAACTTGCAGCGTTGCCGAGACTTTGTGCCCTGCGGTTATCAGGCTATCACGCTCCAGCAGCAAAATTTGCTTAGCGCGGATGAACTCTGACACGTCTGACACCATCGGGAACATCACCCGCAATTCTTTGCCTGTGGCGGCTTTCAAAAGGGCGCGGAGTTGTTGTCTTAGAAGTGATGGTCTGTCTAATGACATGCGAATGGCACGCCAGCCCATGGCGGGGTTTTCCTCTTTAGGCAGGGTATCCATGGCGGACAAAGTTTTATCGCTGCCCACATCCAACGTACGGAACACCACCGATTTGCCCTTGGCGGCATTGAGCACCTTGCGATAAATTTCTTCTTGCGTGAAGCTATCGGGGAAATTATCGCGAATCATAAACGGAATTTCCGTGCGGTATAACCCCACACCATCTGCCCCTACGGTATGCAAATAATCAACATCGGCGACTAACCCTGCGTTGATTTTTACCTCAATCGTCACGCCATCTTTGGTTTGAAACGCAAGGTCTTTTTCCGCGATATAGCGTTGTTGCCGTTCGCTGAATAATTTTATATTGGCTTGAAATCGCTCAAGAATGTCAAGATTGGGACGGGCGTACACCTGACCGCCGTTCGCGTCCAGCACCACGGTGTCGCCCGCTTGCACGGATTGTAAAATGCCCTGTGCGCCCCCCAACATGGGAATGCCCATAGCGCGGGCAATAATCGAGACATGAGCTGTTGCAGCCCCCTCCTCCAACACCACGCCTTTTAAGCGATAGGGTTGATAATCCAGCAACTCCATGGGCCCTAGGGAGCGGGCAATAAGAATCGTATCCTCATCGGGGATTTGCCCCCGTTCGCCTTGCAAATGCTGCATCAAACGATGGGTAAGATCTTCTAAATCTTGGAGGCGTTCTCTAAGGTAGGCATCCGTTGACTGGCGCATCCGCGCCCGCATTTCATTGAGCACCCGTTGCACGGCGGCTTCTGCGGTAAGCCCTGTATGAATTGCCTCGCGAATACGGCGAATCCACCCTGCATCTTGCGCGAAAATCTGGTAAGTTTCTAGCACTTCTACATATTCATCACTGCCTGCTAACCTGCCGCTTAACATGGCATCGAGGGACGCACGCATGTCTTCCGCTGCAATCGTGAGGCGGTCAATCTCTGCCTCTTCGTTATCGGCAATAATGGTGCGCGGTGCAACGGCGCGAATGTGCAGCAACGCCTTGCCAATCGCCACCCCGCCGTTGATTTTCACACCATCAAGGCGGCTGGAGGCAACTTGCCCGTTATGATTCACCTCCGCCAAAGCAACGATCCGCGCACTTGCCGCTAGTTCGGCAAGCACCATCGCAACGGTCTCTAACACCTCAATTTCTTCTTCGGTATATTGCCGCGCTGTGCGATTTTGAATGACGAGCACACCCAACACCCGCCCATCCCGCAAGATTGGCACACCCAAAAGACTGTGGTAAATTTCCTCACCCGTTTCGGGTTTATAGGCAAAATTCGGATGGGCTTGGGCTTCTGCCAATGCGAGCGGTCGGGCGTGGGACGCAATATCGCCCACCAAGCCTTCCCCCACATAGAGCCGTGTTTGGTGCACCGCCTCTTGCCGCAACCCTTGGGTGGCAAAAAGCTCCAGCACATCGCCTGCCTTGCGGATATAGAGCGAGCACACCTCTGCCACCATATCTTGGGCAATGAGTTGCACGACACTGTTGAGTTTGACTTGGGTAGTATCGGGGGACGCCATCACCTCGCGCAACCGCGTGAGCAAACGGCGAGAGCCTGCCCAGCTGCCTGTTTGAGTTGAGGACGCATCTGTCATCAGGCACCCTGTTGTTTAGAGAAGGAGAGGCGATTATGTAGATGTGTGTTGGCTTGGGCAATAAGTTCTTGGATAATGGCAGCGAGAGGTTGCTCCTCTGTCACCATGCCCACGCTTTGCCCTGCCATGAGCGATCCGTTTTCCACATCCCCCTCAACAGCCGCACGGCGCAAGGCGCCCGCCCAATAATGCTCAATTTCTAATTGCGCAGCTTTAAGTTCAATCTGATTGTTATTGAGTTTACTAATAATTGCCGTTTGCACATCAAGGAAGGCGCGTGTACCTTTATTAGCAAGGGCACGCACAGGAATAACGGGCAGTCGGCTATCAAGCTGCACGGACGCAACAGCATCCCGTGCATTTGCCTTAATAAACGCGGCCTTAAAGGCAGGATGCGCGGTTGATTCGGTAGCACACACAAAACGCGTGCCAAGCTGACAGCCCGCCGCGCCCATTTCTAAATAGGCGACAATTGCCTCGCCCCGCCCAATCCCGCCCGCCACAAATACAGGCACCTCTTGGATAAGGGGCAAAATTTCTTGCGCTAATACGGTGGTGGAAACCGCCCCAATGTGCCCGCCTGCTTCAGATCCTTCGATAATGAGGGCATCGATACCATGTTTAATAAGTCGCTTCCCCACAACAAGTGCTGGTGCAAAGCCTATCGTTCGACACCCCGCGTCTTTCAATTTCATAAGAATAGCAGCAGACGGCATTCCCCCCGCTAACACCACAAATTTGACATTTTCTGCAATGCACACCGCCACCAGTTCTTCAAGTTGCGGATGCATGACGATGAGGTTAACCCCAAAGGGTTTTTCGGTGAGGACTTGGGTGGCTTTAATCTCTGCCCGCAAGATTTCTGGCGGCATGGAGCCACTGGCGATCACCCCAAAACCGCCCGCATTGGAAATGGCAGCAACAAGCGTGCGCTCTGACACCCATGTCATGGCACCGCCCAAAATGGCATAGTCCGTGCCCAAAAAGGCAGCCCCGCGCTGCATGAGAGAAGAAAGAGTCTGTGTTGTCATTGTGTCTGTTTTATACCGAACGCCTCTCAAGATTACCAAAAGAATCTTGCGATCGGTAAAGCCTGCGAGGTATTTGAGGGGCGGCGTGTGAGCGAAACCATCGCAGCTTCTTCAGTTGGATGACTATAAAAGGAATAGCGCGAAAGCGCAAGATGCGTTTTATGAGGCGTTTTATGAGGCTCTGCCTTATCATGATGCTAAAAAAGCCTACTGTTTTTTAAACCATCCTCCTATCACCCCCCCTAACGCAATCAACACCAACACCGCAACGGGCAAAAACGGATGCTGCTCCCTGCCTGTCACCTGATATGCCGCTCTGTCTTTCAACCATAATTGAGGTGTCAGCAAAGAAACGGGCTTACTTGCCGCAACGTCTACCGCAGGATGACTATCCACCGCGAACACGGTGTCTCCCAGCAAGGCAGGCTTTGTGTCATCCACTTGCAATGCCGCCATTTCTTGCTCCACCACGCCATGGCTAAACGGCAAAAGTTGCGTGCCCTGCTGCACACTGTAAATCCCAATTTGCGTTAGCGTATGCGTTGCTTGATACCCTGTTGCCGTTTTCACAAACGCTAACAGTTGCATTGTGCCATCAGGCAGGGTGAGGGTGGCTGTCGGCTGCACCGCTGTGTCATCCTGCTGTACGGTGAGCACCTCTTTATCAATACTTAGCGTCAACTTTCCTGTTTCTAAATCAGGTTCTTTCATTAACCAATGAGCGGTGCGCTGCAACAAGGCTTGATAGGGGCCGCCGCCCTCAAATCCTCGTTGCCACAACCAAATGCTATCGGTAAGGATTTGCGCCACCCGCCCGCCTTGTTCTAACTGCCGTAACACCAACAAGGGCTGTTTCTGTGGTGTCTCCAGCAACACATCGCCTGTTGTTTGCGCGGCATTCACGCCCCCTGTCCAGCGTCCCCATTGATCATTGCTGAAAATACTGCTTACAGGGTGCGTTTTGCCTTTGTCTGTTAAAACAGGCTTCAACAGCTGAGATTCTCTTGCTGTGGCAGGCGCAACGGGCAAAATTTCGCCTAAAACACTTTCATAAAGGTTTTGCGGGCGGGCATATTCCGCGCCACTCACCACCAGCAACGCCCCGCCATTTTGTGTATAATCAACGATATTTTGCAGATACATCGAAGCAAGCACCGCTTGCCGTTGCACCCCATCCAGCACAATCAAATCAAACTGCCTGATTTTTTTCGAGAACAATTCATCGACAGGGAACGGAATCAGCGCGAGTTCTTGTTCGGTCGCAGGGTCAAATTTAAACGGCGAGCGCAAAATATTAAAGTGCACCAAATCTACTTGCGGGTCAGATTTTAACAAAGACCGCCAGCTCCGCCCCCCTGCGTAAGGATGCCCTGAGACCAACAGCACTTTAAGCCTGTCGCGCATCACCTGCACCCGCGTCATCGCGCGATTATTCACCCGCGTCAGCTCTTCGCCAGATAACGGCGGCACAGAAAACACCAACGGTTGCGTGCCTGCAAAGGGGGGATGCAGCGTAAGTGTTGTTTTTTCAAAGTTTTTTGCGGTTAGCGGAATTTTATCTTTGCCTGTTTCAATGAACAGGGGAATATCTGCACCTTTGGCAGCGGTTGAGTCCGTCACCCTCACTGTCACCTGATAATCCTTGCCCACCAAGGCATAAGGCGGGCTATCGTCCACCCGCACGGCTCTGTCTGGCTTGTTCGGCTCCCCACTTAAAACAGTATGAATCGGGAAATCACGCTGAATTTTCTGCAAGTCTGCCGCTGCATCACCCCACGCCCCATCACTGAACAGCACCACGCCGCTTAATTGTGCCGCAGGCAAACTGCTCAGTTTTTGCTGCAACAGCGGCAAAACGTTTGTGCCCCTGCCTGTATCCTCCACCGTCGCGATGTCGATCACCACCGCAGGATAGTTCTTTTTAAGGTCTTCCGTCACGGCTTGCACCGCCTGTTGCATCCCTGCCAATCGCCCTGTAACCTTTTGACTCGCTGTTTTGTCCTCAATCAACAACACATGATTCGGCAATTTTTCGCGCTTTTCCTGCAGGAAATACGGCGCACTTAACGCAAGCAACAACAATCCTAACGGCACGAAACGCCATAATGCGCCAATCCCCTTATGCCGCACCGCAAAAATGCCAAGCACAACGCCTAAGCCCACAAACACCCAAAACAACGGGGTAATGCCAGAGAACACAAGCTGTTGGGCAGAAAAGGTCATTGTCCCAACCTTTCAAGCACGGCTTTCAGGTGGATTTGGTCATTTTTATACGTGCCCGTCAGCGCATACAGCACCACATTCGCGCCACTCCGAAACGCCTTTTCATTGTTGCCTAAGGCCCAGCTTTGCGCAAAATCATTAGAGGTGAGCAGCACGCCCGCCACCACATCATTCCCAACAGCAGGGGCAGGCAACACCACACTCGTCGGAAATTTCCCTTCTAAGGTGGGCAGCAAGTAATAACTCCGCAATAACAGATGCTTCGGCGGCAAAGCAACAAGCGGCATGGCGCCCAGTGAGCGCAACAGGCTTTGCAACTGCGGCACGCTCTCTACATCGCCTAACGGATCTTGCCCCGTACGGGTGTCAATCAGCAACGCGCCATCATGGGCAATATATTGCTGCAAGGCAAACCACGCCTTATCATTTAAATTTGGCACCGCCCCCACCAGCGGAAAATACACCAACGGATAGGGGCTTAAACTCTCTTCCCCCAACGTCACCCCACGCACCGCGCCTAATGTCGCATTGGTGCGCTGTGCGAGCGTTTTGGTCAGAAACGCCAAGCCTTTTGCACTGTTTTGGTCAACATCCGCATAGCCTGTGCGGATATAGGCAAGGCTTTCTTGGGGGATTTCGTCCGCCGCTTGGGTCTGCAACGGCAACAAACACAGCAGCACCATCATAGCAAAAAACCGCCGTTGCCGTCCCAAAATTACTGTTGCCAACCAATCTAGCAAAAACACACCCGCAGCCAATTTTATCAACAACAGTTGCCAGTTTACTTGCGTTTCCACCACAATATCGCGCAATAATTGCGGATTAAACGCCTCAGGCAGCGGCATAAATTTCGGCAACAACCCCGCCACATTTCGCGCCTGTTGACTGTGTTCCTTGCCGTAAAACCCTGCTGGATGCTTTTGTGTTATCCATTGGGAGGTCATCTCCTCCCCTGTCAGCCCGTGCATGGCGGGCAGTGGCTGTTGCGTGTTACCAAACGCATCAAAAAATGCTCTTAAAGGCAGAATTTCTGCCGTTGCCAACGCGCCCCCTGTGGCGAGTTGGCTTACATGCTGCAATACCTCAATAAACGCCGCTTGCAGCACAAAGTCTGACCACGCAGGGTTGGCTGCAACATGCAATAACAACAGCCAGCCTTGCCCTTGCTGCAAAGCGGTTAGCAACGGCGCACCGTCACTGAACGTTGCCCATGTTTTGGCGGGGAGATCAGCACGTGGCTCTGCCAGCACGCGCTTTTTTAAACTAATGCTATGCTCAGCAGCATCCAACGCAAGCGGCGTTTTCTCTGTAAAACGGAAACGCTCAGGCGGCTTGCCCCACGCAACCGCCGTTGCAAATTCCTGCACGCCATAGCGCAATGCTACAGGCAATAAACTATCTTCCCCAGCGGTTGCCATGCCCTCGCCCGCAAAGCGCAGCAACACGCCGCCCTGTTTCACCCACGCAGTCAATGCTTCGCGCTCTTGTTCGCGCAACGGCACGCTATCTGCCCATAACAGCACAGGCACTTTTTGCGCGAGCAATTTTTCAACCGTGCCCTGCGTTACCGCCGTGAAAATCGCCGCCGCCTTTTGCAGATAATACCGTTCTTCCAACAAATTTTGCCCAACGGCTTTATCATCGGGCGCAATAATGCCGATATTCGGCTGTTGCCAACTGCTATCACTAAAATATTTCTCTAGCAGTGTTGTTGCGCCCTCAATCTCCACGCGCCGAATGTCTTTGCGTGCAGCAAACGGCACTGGCAGCGTCGCTGCGCCATCTTCAAGAGCTTTTCGCGCAATCACCTGCCCGTTTTGGTCTATCAAGGCGATTGTCAGCGGCAACGTGTCATTATATACATCAGTCCGCACCATAACGCCGCCCTCCACCCGTGCCACATCGCGAATACTTGCGGCTAATTGCGCTGTTTTATCAGGCACATAACTCTGCACTGTTGGTGGCAACTGTAATAGCTGTTCTTTTGTCAGCAATCCTGAAGATAGAAAACTCACCGCAAGCGGCATATCTGCTTGTGCGGCAAGCGTTTTTAGGGTCTCTGTCACAGGGGTCGGCTTGCCCAACCACGGCAACGGCGCGAGCGTATTTTTCAGGCTCTCCCAGCTTTGTTGATCCAGCGGCGCTGGCGAAAATCCCCCCACCAACGGCAGCACATATAAGGGTTGCCCCTTGGCGATCGCCTGATCGCCCAATGTAACCATCGCCTGATGCAGCGATTGCCACGCTTTTGCCGCAGGCGGCGTGTTATCCACCAGTAGCACAATCGCTTTTTTATCAACGCTGCCCGTTCCTTGCCGCGCCACAGGATGCGCTGCTGCCACAATCAGCAACACCACCAACAAGGCGCGTAAAAAAACAAGCCACCACGGGGCTGATTGCGCGGTTGTTTTCAGCGGCGTTAAGCCCTCTAAAAACATCATGGCGGAAAAAGGAATCTGCTTAGGCGGCGGCGGCGTTGCTTTCAGCAATTTCCATAGCAATGGCAGCCCCAATAGGAGCGTCAACAACCACGGATTAAGAAAAAGCACGCCTAGAACGTTCATGCTACATAGTGCTATGCGGCGACTTTTTCCGCAAGCACCGTAATCCGATGCGCGAGTTTTTCGATGTAATCGGCAATTTCTTGCACATCGGCCGCGCCGATGCCGCCTTCAGCAGGAACAGACTTACCCTCACTCAGCAAGGTAATTTTCGTATTGGCTTCGGCAAGTTCATCCGCCAACATCAACGCACCCAATAAAAACAACCGCGCTTCACCCACCATGCCCACAGAACGGGCAAGTTTGGTCATCCGTCCATCAAGATAGTCCGATAACTGGCGCAACCGCGCTTCTTCGCCATCGGCACACGCCAATACATAATTACGCCCATTAATATGGACTTCCACTTGTGCCATGCACTACGCTCCTAGCTTTTTCGTTATTTTTGTCAGGGTTTTTTCAACCTGTGCGGTTACAACAACAATCTCTCGTTGTAACAAGGCATTTCTCGCCGTTGCTTTCTGTAACTCGCTTTTTTGTTTTGCCGTTTTTTCGGCAGACGCACCCAACCCTTGCTCTAACTTATGCAGAGCCAGTTCTAATTTCACAAAGGATTGCTGCAGGACAGACAAGGACGTTCATCTTTCAGATTAAGAACGCGAATACTAAGCAGGAAAACCCCTCTCGTCAATTGGCAAAAACACATTTGCTTTTGCCACCCCTGTTTCGTATACATCGCACTCATATTATAACAGGATAACCACACCGTGACCGTCTCTTTTGCAAACAAAAGCAATGCCATTCGTGCCCTCAGCATGGATGCTGTCGAAAAAGCGAACTCAGGACATCCAGGGATGCCGATGGGCATTGCGGATGTCGCAACAGTGCTGTTTACCGAGTTTTTGCGCGTGAACCCCAAACACCCCGAATGGCCAAACCGCGATAGATTTATTTTGTCTGCGGGGCATGGCTCCATGTTGCTCTATGCAACAAGCTACCTGCTTGGCTATCCTGCAATGACGCTGGAACAATTAAAGAACTTTCGGCAGTTAGGGGCGATAACAGCAGGGCACCCCGAACTGCACCGCTCCATCGGCATTGAAACCACCACAGGGCCGTTGGGGCAAGGCATTGCCAATGCGGTGGGGTTTGCCCTAGGCGAGGCAATCTTGCAAAGCCAGTTCGGCAAGGACATTATTGACCATTATACGTATGTTATCGCAGGGGACGGCTGTCTCATGGAAGGCATTTCCCAAGAGGCCATTTCTTTGGCGGGACACCTCAATCTTAAAAAATTAATCGTGCTGTTTGATGATAACGGCATTTCCATTGATGGCAAAACCAGTCTGTCCACCTCCGAAAACCACCTCAAACGTTTTGAGGCGGCGAACTGGAACACCCTTTCTATTGATGGGCATGATGCAGCAGCCATCCGCGCCGCCCTTAAGGCCGCACAATACAGCGATAAACCGATGCTCATTGCCTGTAAAACCACCATTGGGCTTGGCGCACCCACCAAAGAGAACACCGCAGGTGCGCATGGCTCCCCGTTAGGCGCAACGGAAATTGCAGGCGCACGCACTGCCCTTAATTGGCCACACGCACCATTCGAAATTCCAGAGGATATTCTTAACGCATGGCGCACCGCAGGCGCACAGCATGATTCAACATACACCCAATGGCAACAACGCTTCAACGCCCTACCCGCTGAGCAACAAACGGCGCTTTCTCGCCGCCTCGCGGGAGAACTCCCTGCCTCCTTTGCGAGCACCTTCGATGCCCTCAAAAAAGAATGGACGAACAGCAAGCCAAATATTGCAAGCAGACTTGCCTCAGGGAATGTACTCGATGCTCTCACCCCGCATATCCCCGAACTGTTAGGTGGCTCTGCGGATTTATCAGGGTCGAACAACACCAAAGCCAAGGGCGTGACCATCGTCAGCAAAGATACGTACAACGGCAATTATATCCACTATGGCATTCGCGAGCACGGCATGGCCGCGGCCATGAACGGCCTTGCGCTCTATGGCGGCTTCATTCCGTTTGGCGGCACATTTCTGGTGTTTAGCGATTATTGCAAGCCCGCCATCCGCCTCTCTGCCCTGATGGAGCAGCGCGTTATTTACGTTATGACCCACGATTCGATTGGTGTGGGCGAAGATGGGCCGACCCACCAGCCGATTGAACATATTGCGGCGTTACGCGCCACCCCGAACGTGCACGTCTTCCGCCCTGCAGATGCCATTGAAACACTGGAATGCTGGGCATTGGCATTAAGCAGCGTCAAAACACCGTCTGTTTTGGCGCTCACCCGCCAGAACCTGCCCACCTTACGCACGGAATACACATCTGAGAACCGCTGTGCCCGTGGCGGCTATCGCCTTGTTGAACCGCAAGGAAAAGAACAGGTCACCCTTATTGCGACAGGCTCAGAAGTGATGCTGGCCGTTGAAACCCAAAAATTGCTTGCCGCCCAAGGCATCGCCGCCAGCGTTGTGTCCCTACCATCTTGGGAGCTATTCGATAAACAACCAGCAGCCTACAAAGCAAGCGTGCTGCCCAAAGACACCCTCAAAGTCGCCCTAGAAATGCTCAGTGGTTTCGGTTGGGAACGCTACACAGGTGCTGACGGACTTATTGTCTCCATGCAAGGCTTTGGTGCCTCTGCACCCTTAAAAGATTTGCTGCCCCATTTTGGCTTTACAGCAGAGAAAATTGCGCACGGAGTTTCCCAAGCTTTATAGTAAAGGGCATCTCTAAAGCCAATCAGGACTTACGCAGGTGAAGGATTTTTTGATGATTTCAAGGCAGAAAATTACGAAAAAACGTAAGTTTACATAAGGTAAATGCGGCTTTTGAGTAATTTTCTAACGATGAAAGGGCAAAAAAGACGAGCACTGCGTAAGTCCTGTCAATCATCCCAGCAAAAGTTTCGTGTTTAAGTGTCAGCAGAGCTTATACCAATCCGCTTAAGTTTCTAAAACTTTCTGGACCCCTTATCTGATAAGAAGATGGTAGCAATGATCATCTCTACCTTAACAAGATAAAGATGATCATTGCTACCATCTTCTTATCAGATAAGGGGTCCAGCTATCTTATTTATGACGCTTTATGGCGCATTCCTTTAGAAACTTAAGCGGATTGGTATTAGTCAACCGAAGAAATCATTATAGGGAATGTTCCATGCAAGCAGACCCCGCCGCCTTTACCCCCGACGTTGCCGGTTGGATTGTCGCTTGGACGGTGCGTTTGCGCTCCCTTAAAAATTATTCAGCACACACAATTATTGCCTATCAAAACGACCTTCAACTGTTCGCACAATTTATGCGGGGCTATCAAGGGGGGGCGGTGAGTCCTCAGACGTTGGAAAATTTAACGGCACGAGAAGTCCGCGCGTTTCTGAGCGAGATGCAGCGGCAGGAGAAAAAGCGCACCTCAATTGCACGTGCCATGTCGTGCCTCAGGAGTTTCTACCGCTATCTGCACCAACAAAAACTGGTGACGAACGATAAGATTCTTTCCATGCCAAGCCCTAAATTGCAACAGCCCTTGCCGAAAGCGATGCTTTTCGAAGATGTAGAGTCATTGATTGCCGCAATTGCTGCACTCCCTGTGGAAAATTGGGTGGCACAGCGCGATAAAGCACTGGCATTACTGCTCTATGGCTGTGGCTTGAGGATTAGTGAGGGATTGCAGCTCACTGTTGCGCAAAGACCAACAACAGCAGGACTCAGAGTCATGGGAAAAGGGCAGAAAGAGCGGCTTGTGCCGGTGTTACCAGTGGTCATTCAAGAAATAGAAAAATATCTATCAATGCGACCGTTTGTGACAACACCAGAAAGCGTATTATTTTTAGGGGAGAAAGGTGGGAAGCCACTCACGGCAGGGGTGTTTCAAAAGCGTATTCAAGCAGTGCGATGGCAGCTAGGTTTGGCTGAAACGGTTACGCCCCATGCGTTGCGTCATAGTTTTGCAACCCATATTCTGGAAAGTGGCGGGGATCTCCGTGCTATTCAAGAGTTATTAGGACACGAAAGTCTGACAACGACTAGCCGTTATACCAAAGTCAACACGGCGCACCTAACAGCCGTATATAACAAATCTCACCCGCGTTCTATTCCGCCGCAACTAGCCGAGAAGTAGCGTTCTTTGTTGCGGGGGCAATTAAGTAACTGATGATATAGACACGCACAGCAGACGTGAAACTACTGTTTTCTGCCGCTGTGTCAGCAATTTGTGAGCAAATTTGATTGATTGTCCTGCCTTCTTCTTGGGCTATCGTTTCTAGGGCTTCCCAAAGAGTTGGTTCCAGCCTAATGCTTGTTCTTTTGCCTTTGACAATAATATTGCGACTCACCAATCCTGTTGTAGAGATAGCAAGCATCGTATTTTTCTCCATATACCAAAAAGTTTATATGGATAACTATACACGCAATAGTATTATTGCAAGGCAAAATACACCTTAAAAAAGATTTTTATGAAAAAACACTAATAGGTTGTACGTGTTATTGGCGTCTGTACATCTAAAACAAGTGCATGTATTTGTGTTTTAAGTTCTTCTGCCAAAACAGCATAAACAGCTTGATGTCGTTGTATGCGCGACAGACCTGTAAATTGCTCGCTGATTAATTTAACGGTGTAATGCGTGCCGCCGCCTGCTTTTGCGCCGCTGTGCCCTTTGTGGTGATGGGAATCATCAATGATTTCAAGGGAGATTGGGATAAAATGCGCGGTTAGTTTTTCGCGCATCACGGCTTCGACGGGGTGGAGCATGCGTTTTACTCTTCTAAGAGCTTGTCCCGAAACTAACGTGCAAGTTTAAAATTGATCTTTTTGGCTGCAAAATCTCAACTTTCTCCTTGCACGTTAGTTTCGGGACAGGCTCTAAAGGACTGCTGTGTTGTTCAAAATAGGCAGCAACTTCTGCACGAGAAAGCTGATGGTTTGCAAGGTTGACCATCATATCTTCGTGATTTGTGTCTGTTTGTGCCGCAACATCCCATCCGTTTTCGTTCAAAAACATGATGGCAGCAAAAAAAGCAGTGCGTTTGTTTCCGTCTATAAACGGATGGTTATGGGCAATGGCTTCTGCGTAACAGGCTGCAAGTTCTGCAAGAGAAGGATTTTCATAGGTAAATAAATTTTGCGGACGTGAAATTGCTGAATCCAGCAACCCTTGATCGCGTATACCTGTGCCACCACCTGATGCGGCAATAACCGCATCATGGATGAGCAAAACTTGTGACACACTCAGCCAGTTTGGTTCGATAGTCATCGATTTGCTAAGCCTTCAAGTGTTTTCTGATGTTTTTTGATATTTCTGTCGAGTCGGGCTGAAAAAGTTTTTTCGGACGGAGGAAATGCTACCCGCGCCTCAAACGGTAATCCTTGGTGACGCTCAATTTGTTTGAAAAACATACGCATGGCATCGGTTGTGGACAGTCCGAGTTTCTTGAGAACGGCTTCAGCAGCCGCTTTGCTTTCTGCATCGATACGAAAACTTACCTGTTCTGTGAGCATGGGGACAATCCTTGAGTTGCGTTGTATAGCACTGTATAGCACAAGATATACAAAAAATCAATAACTCACGTTGCTTGCAAAAAATAACAGACAGGTTTCCACATCTCGTCTAAGCTATGCCCGCCCGCAACCATGCCGATATGCCCTGTGTTAGGCTGGATCACAGCGGGATATGGCAGGGCGTTGCATAGTGCAAGCGCGGCACTAGAAGGGACAATTTTGTCTCGTCTTGGCGTGACGATCAATGTTGGAAGCAGAATATTTTCAGGCACAATGTTATCATTGGCTATCCGCCACGCCCCATTATAAGGGGTGTTACGTTGATACCACCCCAACAAACATTCTTCTGCAACGGCTGCGCTTAAGGCAACGCCGTCATTGAGCCAGTCTTCCACGGCAACAAATTGCGCGTTGCGTTGTGCATCCACATCTTTTGCAAAGGCAATATATCGTTCAGGCACAGCGAACAAATCGATACTCGCAAACAGCGTTTGCAGCATATCGACAGGAAACGGGAGGTTTTTTTGTCGTAACATACGTAAGAATGGCTGTAATAAAGGAATACTGGCACGCTGATCAGGGCGAATAGTTTGTGTAAAATCCCAAGGCGTTGCGAGTAACACAAGTTTACTGATACTGAATGGGTTTCGCTGGGCGGCAGCAAGCGCAAGCAGCCCACCCATGCAATAGCCCAAGACGGGCACGGGGCTTTGCGTAAAGGCAACGGCATGCTGGAGGAACGGCTCAAGACGTTGCGCGATATAATCGGTAAGCGTGAAAGCCTGTTCAGCAGGCTGCAAGTCCCCCCAATCAATCAGAAGGGGTCGGAATCCTTGTGCGGCAAGATAGCGTAAAAAGCTGCGTTTTTCGGACAAATCAAGAATATTTGCCCGATTAACAAGGGAGGGAATAACGAGAAGCGGTTGAGGATGAGGGGTATCGCAAAACACCCCATAATCAAGTAATTTTGTGCCGCCAATTTGCAGGAGGCAGGGAGCAGCTGTGAGTGATTGTTGCCGTGGGGCGTTTTGATATTTAGCAATCCCTTGTAGGAAATTATTGAATTGCGTGACACCAAACTGAACAGCGTCAGGAACCAGATTTTGGTGCGGCGTGCAGGGCATGCTCAAGGGCAGCAATCCTTCCCTCCACAAGGCTAAGCCGACTGGCAAGCTCAAATAACTGCTGGCTGCTAGCATAAGGTGCAGCGGCAGCGGGCGGGGTACTATAGGACGAGTGGAAGGGAGGAGTAGCATTTAAGGGAGCATACCCGTTTATGCCGCCTGCGGCAAGCGTTGTCCAATATTGCATTAATGTGTGCAAATTTTGCTGAGCAGCAGGGTCTGTCGCCGCTTTGGCAAGATATTCCTGCCAGATTTTGTTCAGATTTTTGAGCGTGTCTTCTGAAGAGGCTTTTTCATCCGTCATTTGCTTCGTTGTAACTCCCGCAACTTTAACGCCGACAACAACGGAAACAGCCCTGCACATAGCGCAATCGTAAAGCCGTAAAATCCTTCTTTATAGCCGTTGCGACGCCAATAACATTTGAAAAATCGCGAGAAAAGTCGCCTGATGTTGGGGAGAAGTCGTACCGTTTGTCCTGCATCGAACATATCAAGGGCACGCAACGTGCTATAGCGATTAAGGCGATGTATCATGTCTGCAAGATTATCATCCACATAGTGGTCGATACCATGCGTGAGACGATGTCCCTTTGTGCCTTTCAGCGTCAAAGAGGGATGAACGCGCTGTGTGCCCCAGCGTTTCGCAAACTTCTTGAATAGCGCTAAATCCGAGGCGGTGCCGAACGAACCGCCCCAACCATGGCGCACCAGCGTTTTACCAACATAATTTTCAATGGGGACGAGGTGATAATCCGCCGTAGTTTTAGTAATGACCTCGCGAATCTCAACTGCTAGAGCAGGTTGCACGCGCTCATCTGCATCGACTTCCAAAATCCAGTCGCCCGTGCAAAATTCAATCCCTGCATTACGGCGGTGCCCCTCTAATTCCCAACTCCCTTCTAAAATTTTATCGGTGTATTCTAGGGCAATTCCTTTAGAAGTATCGGTACATTTATCAAGCACCACAACAATTTCATCGCCAAACTTGAGTCTATCGAGACACTCCCGTAGTTGATGGGCTTCATTGTGGGCGACAACAAGGATGGAGAGTATGGGCATAGTCTCGTATATACCGCTCGCACTCGAAGATTGTCAAAAAAAACTTGCGGGCGGCAAAGACGCATGACCACATAATACAAGTGTGAGCGGAAGATCCAGGGCAATCGCATTAGGAATTTTATTCCTTTAAAAACAATATGTTACGCGATGGGCTTTAATGTTGAAATTCTGAAAAACCATTATTTTTCAATTGGTTGTTTTTTCTAATGCAATCGCCCTGGGGGAAGATCGGGCGAAGACCATCACCCCACCATCGCCCCTTGCACCTTCTCAAACGCCTTATTTTCAATTTGGCGGACGCGCTCGCGAGAAATGTTATACATCACACTCAATTCTTCCAATGTCAGCACTGGATCTGTCAAGCGGCGTGCAGTGAAAATTTCTTTTTCTCGTGGGTTGAGCAGGCGCATCGCATTATCGAGGGACGCCTTACGCTTACCATATTCATCCGCTTCAACCAGCGCATATTCAGGACTGCTGGTTTGATCCACCAACGTATCTTGCCACTCAATCTGCTCCACATCGCCAGAAACAGGGGCATTGAGCGAACGATCATTTGCCGCCATGCGCCCATTCATCTCATACACTTCTTTAGGCGTGACCGACAGCTGCGCCGCAATTTCTTCTGCCTGCGCTATCGTAAGATCGTGGCTATTTTCCTCGCCATCATGGGCAAGCATCTTCCCTTTCAAACGACGCAAATTGAAAAACAACTTTTTTTGCCCGGATGTTGTGCCAATTTTCACCATTGACCAACTATGCAACACGAACTCTTGTATCGCGGCTTTAATCCACCACATTGCATAGGTGGACAAGCGAAACCCCTTGTCTGGATCAAACTTCTTGACGGCCTGCATCAGCCCCATATTGCCTTCAGCAATCATATCTGCCATGGGCAAGCCATAGCCGCGAAACTTCAACGCTATCTTCGCAACGAGACGCAAGTGACTTGTCACCAAAACATGCGCCGCTTTAATATCCTGTGTGTCACGCCAGCGTTTCGCAAGGCTTATTTCTTGTTCATGAGACAAGACGGGGAAAACACGAATTTGCTGGAGATACGCCGCAAGACTAGACTCTCCAACAAGGGCCGGCAAATTTATCGTCGCAGTAGACACTATCATACTCCTCATTTTTTTTGTGGGACTTAGGGCGTGCCCTCAATTAAAATCGGCTATGATTTTTGAGGAAAAAACGAGAGATTGCAACGCAAAGGGCGCAGGGGGTATCGAGATACCCGCAAGACCTTTAAGGCAGCAAGAATCGTTTTTTACCAAA
>JBILKT010000105.1:0-6393 GCA_044376545.1 Alphaproteobacteria bacterium | reverse complement strand
TATAAAAAGCAGATGGATTGCGTACGTTACGGTAATTTCTTGCGAGACAAAGTGCGCTAACGCCTTGCGTAATACCCCCCTTGATACCACACCGTTTGCGGCTTGCACCCCAAGATTTTTCAACGCGTTGGTGAAGTGTTGCCGCGTTGGATAGCGCTCTTGTATTGTTTGCCACTTTTTTGTCGTTGTACACCCTGAAAATGCATGGTTTTGGATGGCGGATGCTGCGGGGTAGTGCAAGCCAACATCAACTGCGCCCGCTGTTTCTAGGGCATTGCGCCACTCTTGGAATGTTTCATTACTGAGAAGATTGACGCACAACACCCCACCAAATTTAAGATTTTCTGTCAATTTCTCAAGGCTTTGCCACAGGGTGCTGAACCACTGGCACGTCATGTTGCTGATGATGAGATCAAATTTTTCGGTAAGGGGCAGGTTTTCGCCGTCTGCTACAACATACATGCCGTTATGCTCAACAGTTGCGCGGTGTTGGTGCAGCATTTTCTCGGCAATATCGGTGAAGAGATACGTTGCCTTAGGATATACTGCGAGCAATTTTTCTGAGAGAATCCCTGTGCCACAGCCAATCTCAAGAATGGTTTGGGGCGGCACTGTGCTGTGCTGTTGGTAAAAGTTTAAGAGGTCTGTTGCCGCCGTTGTTTGGACAATCGCAACACTGTTATAGGTTGCAGCAGCGCGGGCGAAACTGGCGGCAATGTGGTGTTTTAAGGGCATGAATGCCTCGTTAAAAAGGCAACAATATCTTCGATAACCTGCGTTGTATGGGTGAGGGGGAGGGCGTGGGACGCGCCTTCATACAGTATTGTTTCTGTACCGAAATGTTTCGCATTTGCAACAGAAACGATAGTATCCTCAACGCTGTGCAGCGATAGGGTAGGGCAGAGCGGGGGGGTAAAAAATGTTGTATCGCCGAGCATTAAAAGCCCTTTGCGCAGGTTTTGATACCAATCTTCTTCAAGAAGAAAAGAACTGGACCCCTGCCTACGCAGGGGATTCGACTTGATTGTGCATACACCATCCGAATCCCCTGCGTAGGCAGGGGTCCAGAAACTGTTCGCATACCTGTTGTTCTCTGCAGTGGGGAGAAGTTCTATTGTCTCCACCCCACAATTTTTATAAAAATCGTGGAGAACTTGTTCTGGCTGTGTATCGAATTTTTGTTGCATGGCGCGGAGAATTTTAGGAGATGCGCCGTAGGGTTGTTGCGGTGTTTTCACAAAACAGGGAAAGCCGCCGATGTTTATCAGGGCAGAAAGATTGTGGGCATGATGTTTGAGGAGATAGGCAACGCCGAGGGAATGCCCGATGCCGATGAAGGGGGGATCGAATGACACACGTGATGTATTGTCGATGTATTTTATACACCCCTTCTCACTAAGACGTTCTTCTAACCCCTTTAAAAATGGTTGATAGTGTTCTTGTGTAAACCCCCAACCACCCACAAAAACTATCTGCATGGCGCGGTATCCAAGGCGTTGAAAAGTTTTTGAATGTCTTCTTGCGTGTGACTTGCTTTGAGCGCAAGGCGAATGCGGCTGGTGTGGGGCGGCACGGTGGGCGGGCGCATGGCGATAGCTTGGATGCTATGTTCTTGTAGATGCCGTGCAAGCGCAAGTGTTTCAGGAGCTTCACCAATAATTAAGGGAATGATTTGTGTGGTGGAATTGCCTGTTGCGAAGCCTCGTTGCTGTAAGCCTTGACGGACTGTTTTTGTTATGTTCAAGAGGTGCGTCCGCTCTGTTGTTAAGGTGGGAGCAATATCCAACGCCGCATCAATCGCCCCCCACACGGCAGGCGGCAGGGCGGTTGTATAAATAAACCCGCCGCACCGATTAATCAGATAGTCTTTTAAGGGTTGTGCACAGGCGATGTAGGCACCAAAGCTGCCCAACGCCTTGCCAAACGTACCCATGACGCAGTCAATTTGCGACGGATAGTCGGCCGCCAAGCCCATGCCGTTATGCCCTAATACGCCGCTCGCATGGGCCTCATCAAGATAGAGAAAAAAGCCGTAGTGTTGTTTGAGGTCGAGGAGGGCGTTTATATCAACGCGATCCCCCTCCATGCTAAATACCGATTCAGTAACGACAAACAGGGGTTGTTTAGTGTGTGCGTATTTTTTAAGCAATGTTTCTAAGTGCTTTAAATCGTTGTGTTTATAGCGGAATTGTCGTGCACCAGAATTTTGCACACCGCTTAATAAACTTGCGTGATTGAGTTGATCCGCAAACACAAGGGGTTCTGCCCCTAATACCTGTTTATCAAGCAAGGCTGTGAGTACGCTACTATTGGTTTGATAGCCGCTACTCAGGATTAGCGCCGCTGCTGTGTGTTTGAGGGTTGCGAGTTTGGCTTCCACCGCTTCATAGTCAGGGTGATTGCCTGTGACTAATCGCGCTGCACGGCTGCCTGCACCGTGTTTTACGATCCATGTCGTTGCCCGTTCGAGAAGGAGCGGATGACGACTGAGATTGAGATAATCGTTCGACGAAAAATCAAGTGCATTTGCGAGTAATACAGGCAAAGTGCGGCGTTGTACAGACTGCAGAGACTGTAAAAAGGTGGGGTAGGGAGAAATCATAGAAAAATTGCTTGTGGTGTTTATTGTGCGTATCGTAACCACACTAAAAAATCAAACTATTGGACAACAACAAAATGATATTCTAAGAAATAATCACGATTTTATAGCAATGTCTTTTCTGGAGCAAAATAATGCACAAGGCTTTAACAAAACTTACCGCGCTTATACCTCTATTGTTAATTACGACTGCTTGTGCATCAATCACAGCCCCTTCAAAACAAACTGTAGTTGTTGATACCGTTCCATCGGGCGCAGAAGTTAGAATCGATAATCAAGTTCAAACTTCACCAGCTATTTTTACATTGAAAGGCAAAAGTGACTACACTGTAGTTGCTGAAAAAGATGGATACAAACCAACAGCTGGTGTCATTAATAGTGAACCGCGTCTCTTAGCAACTATTGGCGGAAACATCCTTTGGCTTCCTATTGGGGTAGCTATCGATTTTCTCACGGGCTCTATGTTTAAGCTTGATACAAACGTAAGCATCCCTTTACGTCCTATTAATCAAAAAACGACGAAGGGTAACTCCTAAAAACAAAACGAATACGTTGTGGAGGGGTAGAATGGGTATTTTACCCCTTCCATGGCGGTGATGCTAAACGAGTAATGATGCGGGGAAATCTTCTGAAGATTGACACAAAAAAGTTCGTCACCCCGTCTTTATGACGGGGTCTGGAATCTTTATTTACCAGACCCCGTCATAAAGACGGGGTGACGATTTTGTCATCATCATTATATCAACCATCTTTGAAACCCAAAGAAAAAATGGACCCCTCCCGCTGCGCAAGCCCCTGCGTGGCGAGTCACAGGGGATTCGACCAGTATGGATTCTCCGCCTCCACCCTTGTTTCACAAGGGTTACGCGAAGAATAACGCTCCCCCCTTACCTAGGGAGCGACCTTATCAGACTGCTGCCCTGATAATTTCCTTGTGTTTACTGGCAATTTTGTGTAAGCAGCTGCACTCGTCTCTATTGAGGAAATATTGTCATGGCCGTTCCTAAAAGAAAAACTACCCCCTCCAAGCGCGGTATGCGCCGCTCACACGATAGCATCCGTGCAGGTGCTGCAACAGAATGCTCTAACTGCGGCGAACTGAAACGCCCCCACCACGTTTGTGCAAGTTGCGGTCATTATGATGACAAGCAAGTGGTTGCCCCTAAAGCAACTGCGGCTTAGGGCTGTTTTACCCGCGTGACACAAAAATTGATCATCGCATTAGATGCCATGGGCGGCGACCGTGCGCCAGAGATTGTTCTCAAGGGCGCAAACATCGCGGCGGATCGCTGTCCCGATTTGCACTTTTTGCTGTTTGGAGATGAAGCCGCAATAACGCCCTTCCTAGCGAAGTTGCGGCGATTGCAATCGCGTGTCACCATCCACCATACTGACAAAACGATTACGAACGATACTAAGCCCTCGCAAGCCGTCCGCAACGGCAAGGGCTCCAGCATGTATGAAGCGATTCGCGCTGTGCGGGAAGGCACCGCACAAGCGGTGATTTCGGCAGGTAATACAGGCGCGTTGATGGCGCTCTCCAAAATGCTGGTGGGAACTGTTGTGGGTATTCGTCGCCCCGCCATTACCTCGCTGTTGCCTACGTTTCATGGCGAAGTGGTGATGCTCGATTTAGGCGCAAACGTTGATTGCGATGCAGAAATTCTCTCGCAATTCGCCCTCATGGGGCAAGTGTTTGCCAAAACTGTATTTAGCTGGAAGAATCCGTCTGTGGGCTTGCTGAATGTGGGGGCGGAGCAGCAAAAAGGCCACGAAGACATTAAAAAAGCCGCCAGCCTCATTAAAGAAAATTACCCGCAAATTGACTTTCATGGCTATCTTGAAGGTAACGACATTGCCAAAGGCACGGTTGATGTGGTGGTGACGGATGGCTTTACGGGCAATATTGCCCTTAAAACAGCAGAAGGCACAGCAAATTTGGTTTCTGAATTTTTGCGGCAGACATTTAAAAGCTCGCTGCTTGCGCGTTTGGGGTACTTGCTCGCGCGTCCTGCTTTTCATAAATTGCGTCATCGGCTTGACCCCCGCCGCTATAACGGCGCGGTATTTTTAGGGCTCAAACAAGTTGTCATTAAAAGCCATGGCGGCACGGATGCGGTGGGGTTTGCCGCCGCGATTGATGTGGCGGTTGAGATGATTAAAAATAATTGCCTGCAGCAAATGACAGAACAATTTGCTGTCCACGATGCCCCCACACAGAAAGCAGCAGTTCTCTAAAATGGTTCCCACAATGCTCCCCACCGCCGTTTTAAAAGGATATGGAGCCTATCTCCCGCAAAAAATTCTGTTGAATGCAGATCTGCCGCCTGCTCTCGAGACCTCCGATGAGTGGATTCAACAACGCACAGGCATTCGACAACGGCACATTGCCGCTTGTGATGAAACCACCGCGACACTTGCCACAAACGCCGCCCGTAATGCCCTTAAAAATGCAAGCGTTCCCGCCACAACAGTTGATTTAATTCTGGTCGCCACCTCCACGCCTGACACCACTTTTCCCTCTGTCGCGAGCAAGGTGCAACACTTACTAGGGGCATATCAAGCCGCCGCCTTTGATGTGCAAGCCGTTTGTGCAGGCTTTGTTTACGCGCTTGCCACCGCCAATAGCTTTATCAAAAGCGGGCAATACAAAACCGTGCTGGTGATTGGCGCGGAAACCTTTTCCCGCATTGTTGATTGGCAAGACAGAAGCACCTGTGTGTTGTTTGGCGATGGGGCAGGGGCGTTTGTGTTGCAAGCAGACCTCGCCAACACCCAACACGGCATTATCAACACGCACCTTTATACCAACGGTGCTTATGGCGACATGCTCTATACAGACGGCGGCGCATCCTCCAGCGAGAGCGTCGGCAAGGTACGCATGAACGGCAAGGAAGTGTTCAAACACGCGGTGGAATATATGAGTGATGCGGCAGAAAAAGCCCTTGCGGCGGCAGGCCTCACCATTGCCGACATCGATTGGCTCGTGCCGCACCAAGCCAACAGCCGCATTATTGAGGCAGTGGGCAAGCGGTTAAAAATCCCTGTGGAAAAAGTTGTTATGACTGTTGGTAGCCACGCTAACACCTCGGCGGCCTCCATTCCCCTTGCGTTTTGTGCAGCGGCGGCGGCAGGGAAAATCACCCACGGGCAACGCGTGTTGCTGGTCGCCATGGGCGCGGGGTTCACGTGGGGCAGTGTTGTTGTGAGGGTTTAGGGTGTAGGGTTTGGGGTTTAGGGGAAGGGGCATCTCTAAAAACCCTTTTATCGGGATGAGTGGCTAGGAAAGGCAATGCGAGGAAACGTAAGCGTACATAAGGGTACGTGCGGCTTCCGAGCATTGACTTGACAACGCCAATCGCCCTAGAAAAGAGGTTTTTAGAGATGCCCTCTTGTCGTACCGCAATCCACAGCGGCATGAGCAGCGCACTCAGAAATGTTAGCAATCCTAACACGCCAAAGGTGTCCAGAATTGAAACATACGCAATTTCTGCAATCACCGAAAAGGGCTTGTGGGGAAAGAGATATACGCCGCCTTCAAGCAAGAGCAGGATTTGATTAAGCCGCCCCCCTAAGTTGGCATCCAGCAGGAAATCACTATCTTTCCCCATGAGTGGCAGCAAGGTGAGGGTAGTCAGAAGGCCGAGCGCACCAATGCTCGTGACACGCAGTAGCAATTTAAACGACAGGCGCCCCCATAACAATCGCACTATTTCATGCAGCAACAAGCCAATCCACACCGTGCGCGAGAGACTTAAGACGAGGGAGGTTTTCACAATCCACCGTTTCCACCA
>JBILKT010000104.1:0-6405 GCA_044376545.1 Alphaproteobacteria bacterium | reverse complement strand
CCCTTGCCAATATCTCGATATTGGCAGCGGGCTTTGCCTTGCAGAAGCTGTTTCATACAAAAAATCATCGCCAGTTTAATTGTCAACAGAGCCTAATTCTACCCCTGTTTTGATAATTGAAATATCCACGTTTTCAGGCAGCGGCAACGCGTTGTCATTCGGCAAATCAGCGGCGGCAACAGCGCTACCGTCTGCCGCCACCCCTGCTTGATAATCAGCTGTTGCAACGGTTTTACACGGCTTGCTCGCTGCATAGGCAACAGCCCCCGAGAGTATCATAACAAGAGCGAGGATAAGACGCATAAATTTCTCATTGCTCTTGAGTATACCGAAGTCTGAGTTCTTTTGCAGAGCTTTGGAGCATAATTTTTGCCATCTCTTGATTTGAAGCAAGATTCAATGCGCCTTGTATCATAGCAGTTTGATCAGGAATTTTTTTAGTCCCCACTTTTTCGACTGTGGCGGGTGCGAGTTGTTTTTTTAACAACACACTTTGAAACATTTGCGGATTGAAAGACGTTGCTAACACCGCTACAAACAGACTCACCGTAATAAAATTGAACATCGACATTCCTTAAAAATAAATATGACTATAAAAATAAAAAACTATAGGTAGACAGTACACCGATTTTCTTAAAGCTGCGTTAACAGGAAAAATAATACATCCATGAACCCTGCCTCTGCCATTGCGCTCTATGCAACAATTTTTCTCGCTGTCCTCTTCATGGTGTTACCATGGGGGGTGCGTGTGGCGGAAAACACAGAGCAAGGGCATGCTTCCAGTGCACCCATCAGCCCGCGTATTGGCAGAAAAATGGTCATTACAACGCTTATTTCTCTCGTGTTGTGGGGAATTGCTTTTGTGCTGATTAAAGAAAATGTGTATAGCTTTGAGGAGGCATCAGGGGTTAGGCACGAGGCGCGAGGGTTTTAGGATATGTGATGTTATTAAGTTCTCTTCTTCCTTTCCTCGTGCCTCGTGCCTAACCCCTCGCGCCTTATCTCCTTATGACCATACGCACCCGTTTTGCTCCTTCTCCCACTGGCTACCTGCATATTGGCACTGCCCGTACTGCTTTGTTTTCATGGCTATTTGCGCGGCATCATGGCGGCAAGGCGTTGTTGCGGATTGAGGATACCGACAAGGCACGCTCTACCCAAGCGGCGGTTGATGCGATTTATCACGGGCTTGCATGGTTGGGGCTTGATTGGGATGAAGAGCCGGTGTTGCAGTCATCTCGGGCTGCACGCCATCAGCAGGTTGCGTTAGAACTCCTCGAAAAGGGGTGCGCTTATAAGTGTTATGCGACCCCTGAAGAACTCGAAGAGATGCGCCACACCGCACAGGCCGAGGGACGCACCACCTTTTATGATCGCCGCTGGCGTGAGCCGCAACAGGCAACGCCCCAAGGCATTCCGCCTGTAATTCGCTTAAAAATGCCACTGGAGGGCGAAACGGTTATTGCGGATGCAGTGCAAGGCAGGGTTACGGTAGCGAACAGCCAGTTGGATGATTTTGTGCTGTTGCGTTCTGATGGCAGCCCTACCTATATGCTGTCTGTCGTGGTGGATGATCACGACATGGGCATTACACATATCATTCGTGGCGATGATCACCTTAATAATGCCTTTCGCCAATACCATCTGTTTCAGGCGATGGAGTGGGATATTCCCGTATTTGCCCATATCCCGCTCATTCATGGAGCGGATGGCGCGAAACTCTCGAAACGCCACGGCGCACTGGGCGTTGAGTCCTATCATCAAATGGGTTTTCTGCCTGAGGCGATTTGTAATTATTTGCTCCGTCTTGGCTGGGGACATGGCGATGCGGAGATTATCAGCCGTGAACAGGCGATCAACTGGTTCTCGCTCGAGAAAATTGGCAAAGCCGCTTCCCGCTTTGATATGGCGAAGCTCACCGCATTGAATGCTCATTACATGAAGGAAAAGCCGCCTCAAGAACTCTATGCCTTGCTAGAGCCGTTTTTATTCGAAAAATATCATGGGCTGAGCGGCGAGCAGGAACATTGGTTGCGTCAAGGGTTGCCTGCGCTGCAAGAACGCGGCAAAACCATGCTGGAGCTTGCCGACATGGCGGGCATTTATGCAGGTATGCCGCCGTTTACCTTAACAGAAAAAGGTAAGGCAGCATGGACAGTGGAAGTCAAGGCACAGCTCAGTACACTAGAACAAGCCCTTGCCTCTGTTGCGCCGTGGGATAAGGAAACATTAGAGCACACCCTTAAAGCATTCGCTGAAGCCCACGGGCTGAAGTTAGGGGCAGTAATGATGCCGTTGCGCCTTGCGCTTACGGGCGATATGGCTTCCCCCAGCGTGTTTGAGATTATGGCGATTTTAGGTAAAGCTGAGACGTTGTTTCGGGTGGGGGCACGGCTGAAGGATTAGCAATGAACAGATCACGTAAGCTTAAAACAAGCCATACGTTACTGTATTTCAGACATTGCACGATATTTATGATCGAGGCGAGATAGAACCGTTTCAGAGGATTTGAAATTACCCGCTTGCAAATCATCCAGTCCTTGGCTGATGCCTACATCAATTGCTGCTACTTCTTGTTCCTGATGGATCTCGTGTTTATTCATACTATTTTCTGACGATCATGCTCAAAGCAACCCCCGCACTGCCGTAACCGCCCTCTGCACATCATCCAACGGCGCATAGTCCCACCGTTCTAACCCGCCACTAAACAGCCGCGTGATGCCCTTTTCCTGCATGGAAGCATGAAAACTCGTGAATTTTTTTGAACCGCCTGCAAGTGGAATAACCTGCACGGGCTTGCCTGTAGAGGCGGCTTCACACACCATATTCACGCTATCGGCGGTCACAATGATGCTCGCTGCCAACCCCAAAAACGCATGATAGGGGTTATCGCCCACTCCATCCCACACCAAGGAGGGGACGGCGGCGAGTTTCTCCCGCAAAATCCGTGTATTTTCTTCACCTGTGCGCCGCGAGGGCGTGACCAATAACGACACCCCTTCTCGTTTTGCCATCGCAACCAGCTGATCACACACGGTTGTCATCGCCTGTGCATCAAACCGATACACCGCATTCGCCCCGCCAATCAACACGCTCACATAAGGCGGCGGCAAATGCGCCACCCGTGGCTGCCATTGTGTCGCGGCAAGCTGTAGCTTTTCTGCTGTAATATTATGAATAGAGCCTTGTGTTACCAACACAGTATCGCCCCGCAACGTGTCATGCTGCGGCACAATAATCAGGTCAAAATGCTTAGGGCTGATAACGGGATCTTGAATCTGCACCGTTTTCGTATAGCCCTTGCTGGCTTTTTTAACATACAGTGAGGCGGCTAAACTCCGCCGCCCTGTGGTAATCAGCAGATCTGGCCACGGCGGCGTTAAAGGGCTACTATTTTCCGTAAAAGCGTGCTCTAATCCCACGCGCAAGAACGGCACAAGGGTATTCCATGGTTGGCGTAGTGCAATGCGTTTGACGACAGGCTCGAACCCCGCTGCCTGCGCCAGTCCCACGCATTGATTTTCCATGCCTGCTTTGCCGTCGCTCACTGCCCAGCAGAGCCGATCTTTAGGTTCGTTGTTTGTACTCATACTTTGCTTGATAGGCAGTTTGCAGCATCCTGTCAATCCACGAACGCCCCCTTGCCAAGACTGTTAATTTCTCGAAAAAGCAATGCGCCATCTTGACAGTTGCCATTTGAATCATACCCGAACTACATAAATAAAATGCTTGACGAATATATATATATATTAGTTTAAAATAGATTATTAGTGCGTAATCTTTGCTGCACTTAATAACCTTGTAAAACAGATTTTTTTTAGAGGTTTAATTTATGACTTTTGCAAATGGCTCTACTTTGGAACAGCCTTGGTTGGGTTTTCGTGATTATCCTACTAATCCAATCAATCCTAGCGGCTTTATTTTTTCCGAAGTTCTTTGCAGGGTTGTCTGCTCTACTGCTACTGATTATTCCAAAAAAGTAGGATTTTTCAAAAAGGAACATCCTACTAAATGGTTTGCAAAAGTGGTTCAGATGGATGTAAATTTGAATGAAGATGTAACTCTTGCAGCGCCTCTAGGTGGAATTGCTCTAAACGCAACGATTCAAGCAAACCCCTCATTTTTGGAAGGGCAAATGGTTGGACCGTTCAATTCGTTAGATGAAATTCGTGCTTGGGCTGGTTTGTAAGGTTTTTGGAATCGCTTTGCCCTCTTGCTACCCATTTTGGGAATTTAGCAAGAGGGCATTACTTTTGCAGCAGCGCACATTCTCCGCTAAAAACCATTCACTGGATGGTTTTTGGGGCGCTCGCGTTTTTTTCTGCGATGCTGAATAGCCAGCAGCGACACACTTATAGCTATCCTAATCTTTCAAAAAGACAATCCTCAGTGCGACAAGCAATATTCACAGCCCTAGCCCCCTTGCCTCCCCTTTAAAACTCCTCTATAGCAAAGGCATGACAGACATTTCCCACATTCGTAATTTTTCCATTATTGCCCATATTGACCACGGTAAATCGACCCTTGCTGATAGGCTTATTCAGACCTGCGGCGGGCTTGAAGTGCGCGAGATGACCGAACAAGTGCTCGATTCCATGGATATTGAGAAAGAGCGCGGTATTACTATTAAGGCACAGACAGTCCGCCTTGCGTACAAAGCTAAAAATGGCGAGACGTATCAACTGAACCTGATTGACACACCGGGGCATGTGGATTTTGCTTATGAGGTGAGCCGCAGCTTGAAAGCGTGTGAAGGCTCGTTGTTGATTGTGGATGCAAGCCAAGGGGTGGAGGCGCAAACACTGGCGAATGTCTATCAGGCTATTGATAATCAGCATGAAATTGTCCCTGTGCTCAATAAAATTGACTTGCCTGCGGCAGAACCCGACCGCATTAAACAGCAAATTGAAGATGTGATCGGCATTGATGCCTCTGATGCCGTGATGATTTCCGCCAAAAGCGGTATTGGCATTGAGGAGGTGTTAGAGGCTCTCGTGCACCGCCTGCCTGCCCCCACGCCGCCCACAACCGATAAGCTTCAAGCTCTCCTTATTGACTCGTGGTATGATAAATACTTAGGGGTGGTGACGTTGGTGCGGGTGATGAGCGGCTCGCTTAAATCAGGGCAGAAAATTCTGATGATGGCAACAGAAGCCGTGCATACTGTTGATAAAGTGGGGATTTTTACACCAAAGGCGTTGCATGTGGCGAGTCTTTCAGCAGGAGAAATTGGCTTTATCACGGCGGGCGTGAAAGACATTGCCGATGCGCGCGTGGGCGACACCATCACCCTTGCCGATAATCCCATTGATAAGCCGCTGGAAGGGTTTAAGCCCTCCATCCCCGTTGTTTTCTGCGGGCTTTTCCCCGTGGATGCGGCAGATTTTCAAGACTTGCGTGATAGTCTCGGCAAGCTCGCGCTCAATGATGCGAGTTTCCATTATGAGGCAGATACCTCTGCCGCTCTCGGTTTTGGCTTTCGCTGTGGCTGCTTAGGGTTGTTGCACCTTGAGATTATTCAGGAACGCCTCGAACGCGAATTCGACCTTGATTTGATTACCACCGCGCCGAGCGTGGTGTATAAAATCACGCTGCTGAATGGCAAAACCATTGAGCTGCATAACCCTGCGGATTATCCCGACCCGTCACAAATTGCCAGCATTGAAGAGCCGTGGATTAAAGCCACTATTTTTGTGCCCGATGAGTATTTAGGAAATATTCTGACGCTGTGCACCGAACGGCGCGGCATTCAAGAAACCATGACACATACGGGCACGCGTGCCATGCTGGTGTATAAACTCCCACTCAATGAAGTGGTGTTTGATTTCTACGATAAATTAAAGTCTGTCAGTCGTGGGTATGCAAGCTTTGACTATCAGATTGATGCGTATCGCGAGGGTGATTTGGTGAAGCTCTCTATCATGGTGAATGGCGAGGTGGTGGATGCGTTGTCTATTCTGGTACACAGATCTGCTGCCGAAAAACGGGGGCGGGCGATGTGCGAAAAGCTAAAAGACCTTGTGCCGCAACAGCAATTCAAAGTGCCGATTCAAGCGGCGATTGGTGCGAAAATTATTGCCCGCGAGACAGTACAAGCTTTTCGTAAAGACGTTCTCGCGCGGTGTTATGGCGGGGATGTGACGCGCAAGCGCAAACTTCTCGAAAAACAAAAAAAGGGCAAGAAAAAGATGCGCGAATTCGGGAATGTGGAGATTCCGCAAAGCGCGTTTATTGAGGTGCTGAAGACAGGGGGGTAGGAAAGGGGGTAGGAAAGGGGGTAGGAAAGAGTTGTTCTTTTTACGCATCTACTATACAGTTTTCCCTATGGTCATTACACGTATAAAATTGGTAACTACCTAGCTACAGTCATCTTCTGGTCCTCAAGGGACGAGGCACTAGGGATAA